>CAYQAQ010000312.1:0-4274 GCA_964415495.1 uncultured candidatus Brocadiaceae bacterium
AAGACGGCCTGTTCATGGGGCCGGTACCCGGCAGTGAACGTTTCGCGTACGACCTCGCGGTGCGTCATTACGGTGACGATATCGAAGTGCTCGAGCCCGATCCGTATGCCGGCTGGTCGCTGTTAGCCGATTTCGATCTGGAGCGTTTCCGCGTGGGGGCGCATCACGACCTGGGTGCCATTCTCGGCGCGCATCCGCACACCATCGATGGAGTTGCTGGCGTGCGCTTCGCGACCTGGGCTCCGAATGCGGAACGCGTTTCGGTCATCGGCGATTGGAATGCCTTCGACGGTCGGTGGCACCCGATGCGCCCGCGCGATCCCTACGGCGTGTGGGAGTTGTTTATTCCCGGCGTCGCCCTCGGTGCGCGTTATAAGTTCGAAGTCCGTGGCCCTGGTGGCGTCCTGCGCATCAAGGCTGATCCCTTCGCCCGTCAGGCCGAGGTGCCACCGGCCACCGCCAGCATCGTGTGGCAGGATGGCGGCTATATGTGGCAGGACAGCGAATGGCTGGCGCGCCGCAACAGTCGCGACCACTTGGCGTCACCGATGGCGGTGTTCGAATGTCATCTCGGCTCGTGGCTCCGCGGACCGGATGCCGACTCGCGGCCCAATTATCGCGAGGTCGCCGTGCCGCTCATCGCGCACTGTCGGCGCTTTGGCTTCACCCACGTGGAATTCCTGCCGCTGGCGCAGCATCCGTATGAAGGCTCGTGGGGCTATCAGGTCACCGGCCAATACGCGCCCAACAGCCGCCATGGCAATCCGGACGATTTGCGCGCCTTGATCGACGCCTTGCATCAGGCGGACATCGGCGTGCTGATCGACTTCGTGCCCGGGCACTTTCCCAAGGACGATTTCGCGCTGGCGACCTTCGATGGCACACCGTGCTACGAATACGGCGATCCGCGCGAAGGAGAGCACAAGACCTGGGGCACGCTGGTTTTCAATTATCGCCGGCCGGAAGTGCGCAATTTTCTGCTTGCTGCTGCTCTGCACTGGGTGCGCAGCTTCCACATCGACGGCCTGCGCGTCGATGCCGTCTCCAGCATGCTCTACCGCGATTACGATCGCGATCAGGGCCAATGGGTCGCCAATGAGCTCGGCGACAACGCCAACCTCGAAGCGGTGTCTTTCCTGCAGGAAATGAACGACACCATCCACGCGATCTGTCCCGGCGTGCTGACCATTGCCGAAGAAAGCACGGCGTGGCAGGGGGTTACTGCACCGACCTCCATGCGCGGTTTGGGTTTCGACCTCAAGTGGAACATGGGCTGGATGCACGATACGCTCGGGTATCTCGCCATCGATCCGCTCCTGCGTCCCGGCAGTCATCAACGCATCACCTTCCATCAGTGGTATGCCTACGACGACAAGTGGATGCTGCCGTTGTCGCACGACGAAGTGGTGCACGGCAAGCACAGCTTGATCGACAAACCGGTCGGCGACTGGTGGCAACGTCGTGCGCAATTGCGCCTGCTGATCGGCTGGCAAGTCGCTGTCCCCGGCCGTCCGCTGTTATTCCAGGGTGCTGAGTACGGCCAAGGCCGCGAGTGGGACTGGCAGAGCGCAGCCGATCCGTGCGAGGCCGAAGAGAGCGAGCGACGCAGTCTGGCCGCCTGGTTAGCGGCGGCCTTGCAGCTGTACCGCAGTGAACCGGCCCTGCACGTGCGCGACGATCACCGCGACGGCTTCCAATGGGTCGAAGCCGACAATGCGGCGGAGAGCGTCGTCGCCTTCCTGCGCAAAGCTCCGTACGCCCCCGACATTTTGGTCGTCTGCAATTTCACGCCGGTGCCGCGTCCAGCCTATCCACTGGGCGTGCCGCGCGCTGGGGCTTGGACCGTGCTCGCCAATTCTGACGCCACGGAGTGGGGCGGTTCCGGCCAAGCGCTTCCGGCAATTGTCACCGCGCTCGACGCCGGGCGTGGGGCCTTCGCCGCCCATCTGCACCTGGATCTGCCGCCCTTGACAGTGGTGCTGCTGCGCGCGCCGATGGATGCCTAACGACTACCGTTGCGGTGGTTGGCTGCGCACCGTCACCCCAGCACCGCCGATGATCAGCGCCGCGCCGGGATAGACCCAGATGTCGAGCATATCGGCAAATATCACCACCAACATCGCGGCGGCGAATGGCACTTGGCCGAGATTGGCGACACTGGCGAGTTGACCGCCGACCGTGCGCGCGGCGTTGGTGAGCAGGCCGTGGCCAAGAATGGTGGGCGCGTTTTGGCCGTTACCGTGGAAGAGCACATAATCGCTGGCCGTGATCACGTGGTCCGGAGGCATCACACCGCCGCAGAAGCTGGTGCTGGTCAGAAATCCGCGCGTGCGGATCCGTTCGATGAGCTCAGCCACGCGCGCTGGGTACAAGATCGGATGGCAGCGTTACGGTGGGTTGTCGCATTCGTTAGCGATCTCGATCAGCACGTTGCGGTGGCCGGCGGCCGCGATGACATCGACGGCGGCGTCGCAGGCGCGCACCACGGCGGTCTCATCCGCGAGGTGGTGGTCTTGGCCGAAGGAGAACCAGCCGAGGATGGACCCTATGCCGTGGGCATCGATGGCGGCGAGGACGCGCCGCAGGCGTGCCGCGTAGGCATCGCGCAGGCGGCCATCGTCGTGGTAGCCGGGGTGACCCATGGATTGCTCGGCGTCGCTTTCAACATTCAGGGTGGCAGTCCCAGAAGGCTACAGCCGCGAACAGCCGTGCCGCTGCGTACGAAGCGCTCGCGGACTCAGCAGCGATCGGCAAACACCATGCGCCCATTGGCGGAGGCGTGCAGGCGCAAGATCGTGGCGTCGACGGCGGTGCCAATGGCGGGGCCAGCTTTGCCAACCACCACCATGCTGCCATCGTCGAGGTAACCGATGCCCTGATCGGGGTTCTCGCCTGCTTTGACAATCGTGATGCGGATGGTGTCACCCGCGCGCAGCTGATGCGCAAAGGCCTGGGCGAGCCCGTGCAGGTCGATGACCCCGAGACCCTCGGCCTGGGCCATGCGCAGCAATTCGGCGTCAGCACAGACGAGACGCGAATTTTCCAGGCGAGCCAAGCGTGCCAAAGCTTCACGCAGCGTGGGTGTGTTGGGTAACTCGGTTTCATCGATCACCACTTCAGGGCGATTGCGCTCGCGCAATTGGCTGAGGGCCTCTATCGCCCGCCGCGCGCGCGCGGCAGCGGCGAGGTCCTCGCCCTGGAGGTCGGCTTCCAGCGCAGCAAGTACCCGCCGATGGATGAGCAGGCGTTGCGTAATCACGCCGTTGGCAATGAGCCCGGTCAGGCGCGGATCGCCAATCGCCTCGCCGGATAGGACGACGCTGCCTTCATCGCCGCGTTCAGCGCGGAACTCGACGAACGGAATGACGACGCGAAAGCGATCAGCCCCACGAATCACCGTGACCATGACCAGGTAGGTCACCACCAGCGTTAGCGGCATGTCGAGATTGTGCTTTAATTCCGGCGTCTGGATAACCAGGTCGATGACGGTCAGCAGCAGCAACGACATCAGCAGGCCGAGCCCCAAACCAAAAATAAAAGCTACCAGCGAGCGCGTGAAGCGGCGGCGAAAACCTTGTTCGGCAGCGATCAGGGTGACCGCGATGCCGAAGCCGATGGCCCCACCGAACCACGGCTCCAGGGCCAGATTGCGATAGAAGTATTGACCACTACCGACGCCGATCAGGACGGCCATGACCACAAAGACCAGGCGCAAGAGCAGGATCAGCATGGCCAGAGCGTAGATGGGTCAGGACGCCGGCGCTATCCCTTTGCGCGCCAAGATCGCATGCGAGACGCCGCCAAAGAAGGTCAACGTGCGCACCGCCGTAAATCCATGCTGACTGACGAGGTCGACGGCCTCAGTACTGGACAGAAAACGCTGCACGCTGTCGTGCAGGTAGCGGTAGGCCGCCGCATCGCCCGCCACCAGACCGCCGACGGCGGGGAACAGCCAGCGCCCAAAGGTCGCGTAGAACAGCCGCGGCCACCAGCTAGTAGGGCGGAAGAACTCTAAAATCAGGACTTCGCCACCGGGCTCCAAGACACGAGCGATCTCCGCTAAAGACCGGGCAGGATCGGCCACATTGCGCCAGCCATAGGCGATGGTGACGGTGCGGGCGCAGCCATCCGCCAATGGCAGGCGGAGGCAGTCGCCCGCGCTCGCCGCTAAGGGGCGACCGACCCGTTTGGCTTCGCCGGCGACCAGCATCGGCAGGCAGAAGTCGAGGCCGATCACACGCTGGGCGCTGCCCCGCGCCAGGGCTTCCAGGCCG
>CAYQAQ010000313.1:0-3197 GCA_964415495.1 uncultured candidatus Brocadiaceae bacterium
TCCGATTCCGGTCGATGTCGTGCCGGTGCGGTTCCGCATCGACCGTGAGGTGCTCACCCAGCCCAGCGCATTCGCGCCCGGTAATCCAGGCATGTCGCGGCACCTGGACCACCCGTTTCTGCGTGAGCTGCTGCGCCGCCCAAGCCTAGTCGACCCCGTGGCCAGCCTGCTCGGCCCGGATCTGGTCGGCTGGAACACCAATTTCTGGACCAAGGAACCCGGCGATGGCGAAACCCTGTGGCATCAGGACATCGACTACTGGCCGATCGAACCCTGGCTCAATATCTCGGCGTGGATCGCCATCGATCCCGCTGTTCCCGCCAATGGCTGCGTCCAGGTCATTCCCGGTTCGCATCGCCAGCTTTATCCGCATAACGCCAAATCCGGCGGCTGGCGCCTCGGCAAGGAGGCCGACCGCACCCAATTCGATGAACGCGAGAAGGTCGACCTCGTTCTGGAACCCGGCCAGTTCGCCCTGTTCAATGAGCGCTGCCTGCACCACTCCGACCCCAACTCCAGCCAGCTCCGCCGTTGCGGCCTCACCGTGCGGGTGACCACCCCCTTCGTGCGCATCCTGCACGATCAGTCGCCCCTGTTTCCCGGCCATCGGGCGTTCCTGATGCACGGTAGCGACCGCTTCGGCTGGAACCGCTACGTCGACGGCTGAGACCCGCCACCGCGTGGTGCTGGACGGGCGGCGTAGGCGATCTACCCTGCGCCGCCCACAGCGAGGGCATCCCACCATGGCAACCCACACCATCTCGGTCATTCGCGGCGACGGCATCGGCCCCGAAGTCATCGCTGAAGGCATCAAGGTCTTGGATGCGGTCGGCGCCCTGATCGGCGAGAGCTTCCGCTACACCGAGCACCTCGCTGGTGGCGCGGCGCTCGACGCGCACGGCGTGCCCCTGCCCGACGACACGCTGCGCGGGGTCAAGGATTCGGCGGCGCTGCTGTTCGGTGCCATCGGCGGCCCGAAGTGGGAAGGCGTTGCCCACCACCTCAAGCCTGAGGCCGGTCTGCTTAAGCTGCGCAAAGAGCTGGGTGCGTTTGCCAATCTGCGCCCGGCGGTGGTCTACGACGAACTGCTCGACGCCTCGACGCTCAAGCCCGAGGTGCTCAAGGGCACCGACATCATGGTCGTGCGTGAATTGACCGGCGGCATCTACTTCGGCCCCGGCGGCGTCACCGGTGACGGCGCTCACCGCGTTGGCATCAATACCGAGGTCTACTCGGCGCACGAGATCGAACGCATCGTCGTCGTCGCCTGCGAAACCGCGCGTCTGCGCAGCAAGCGCGTGTGCTCGGTCGACAAGGCCAACGTGCTCGCGTCGTCGCAACTGTGGCGCGAAGTCGCCACCGACGTCGGCAAGCGCTATCCTGATGTGGCGATGAGCCACATGTACGTCGACAACGCAGCGATGCAGCTGATCCGCAATCCACGCCAGTTCGACGTCATCGTCACCGGAAACTTGTTTGGCGATATCTTATCCGACGAGGCTTCGATGCTCACCGGCTCGATCGGCATGCTAGCGTCGGCTTCGGTCGGTGGCCCGGTTGGCTTCTTCGAGCCCATTCATGGCTCGGCACCTGACATTGCCGGCAAAGGCTTGGCCAACCCCCTCGCCACGGTCTCGACCGTTTCGATGCTCCTGCGCTACGGCCTGAAGAAGCCGGCCGCCGCCGATGTGGTCGACGCCGCGCTGCGCAAGGTGCTGGGCGCAGGACTGCGCACGGCCGACCTCGCAGCCCCCGGCCATAAGGCTCTCAGCACCCGTGAGATGGGCGACGCCGTGGTCACCGCTCTGGGTCAAGCGGCTCAAGCCCGCTGACGCACTTGTCCAACCGTATTGTAAGCCCTATTTACAAGGCGCACCCCGGTGCATTTAATCCCCCCCATGCAGAAGACCCTCCTCCTCGTTGGTATCATCGCCTTGGCCCTCGGTGGCTGTGGCAGCAAGACCCGCCAGCTCGCTTACAAAAACGTCCAGATCCAGGAACTGGAACGCTACGTCGCCGATCTTGAAGCCCAGTTGGCGGCGAAGGATGCGGAGCTCGCCCAGCTGCGCGCTGGCGGCGGCCCCGCTCCGGTCGCAGGCCCAGTTCAGCCCACTGATGGCGTCTGGAACAGCCGCGATCGCGATCAAGTCGCCACCCTCAGCAGCGACATCCTGTTCAAGCCGGGTTCATCGATCCTGTCTGACCAGTCCAAGAAGGCCTTGGACGACGTGATCAATGTCATCAAGCGCGATTATCCCAACGCCAAGGTCCGCGTCGAAGGCCACACCGACTCGCAGCCGATCCGCCGCTCGAAGGCCGAGAACAAAGACAACTGGGATCTGTCGGGCAACCGCGCCCAGGCCGTTCTGCATTACCTGATCAGCAAGGGTCTGACCGAAGACAAGCTCGGTTTCGCCGGTTACGGCATGGTCCGCCCGGTTGCTGACAACAGCAGCGCCTCGAGCCAAGCCCGCAATCGCCGCGTCGAGATCGTCGTTATCACGAACTGATAGACTGGCTTCCATTCAACGCCCAGGGCAGCACCGCTGCCCTGGGCGTTGTCGTTTGATGGCGACACGAGCGCGTGCACCGGCACCGTGCCTGCATTCTTCCCCGGGATCGGATCACCACGCTCCTGAGCGGCGTGCGCCGATCGGCGATCCCGGGATCGCCACCGCGCGCTCGTCGAGGTCTGCGCCGTGCTGAACGTTGGACCAGCCGTCGCGTTCGTCCATTATGCGCACCATGACGTTCCTGATGTTGGTCCCACTCATCCTCGCGATGGGGTGGTGGCCCTCATCTCCCTCTGCAGTTGCGCCGGCTCCGTCGCCAACATCGGAATGGACCCCGGTCTGGTGGCAGACGGTTTCCGTGCCCAAACCCACGCCGATTCCTGATCAGGCCGCTGCCATCGCTCGGGCCACCCGCGCTAGGGCTGATCTGAGGACGCTCACGAGCCAGGCTTTGTTCTGTGAATCCTCAGAGACATGGCAGATCGCCGGCACACCCAACGGGCTCGTGCTGGCCACGGCAGAGGGCTGGTGGTTCAGCGTCAACCATGCGGGCGAATTCAGCGCCGTCGGTGACGATCCCATGATGATGTCGTTCACCGACCGCAGCGCTGATCGGACGTTGGCAGCCGCGGTACTGAACCGGCTCGCGGTGATCGACGACAGATGGTGGCTGGACCGTCCGTG
>CAYQAQ010000313.1:3207-3446 GCA_964415495.1 uncultured candidatus Brocadiaceae bacterium
TCGGCGCTCCACGGCGTCGACACCAGCACCGATCCCACGCTCACCGTCACTGCCCATCCGACTCCAGATGGTGGCTGGACCGTCCGTGGCTGGCAGCACCGCGGCGAGTTCGGAGGGCGTGGGCGGTATGCGCAATTCACCCCCGATGGCGCGATGAGCGATGAGCGGTAGCTTCGGCTCATTCTACGCCTGCGGCGTCGGTCGAACGCGAAAGTGTTTCGCTGAAGGTGAACCAAGTC
>CAYQAQ010000313.1:3456-4260 GCA_964415495.1 uncultured candidatus Brocadiaceae bacterium
AGTTGGCAGCGGCTGAAACTCGTTCAGCCGTCGACCGCGCGGGTCACGGTGAAATGGTAACCTGTCCTGGTCCAGTAACGCGGGCCGACATGGTGCGGCCATCCGTGCCGCGCCGCACCGTAATGGTGTCGCCGATCTGGCCATCGCCGAGCGCTTGAGCGCTGGTGCTGATGGTGAAACCGTCGGTGGTAATGGCGATCTCAACGGCTGCGCCACCACGAACGGCCGGTGGCATGCGCACGGCACCGAGGGGAATCGGCGCATCCGCAGTAAGCGGCAAACGCACTTCCGAACCGATCAAAGATTCTATCGACGCAGTTTCCCAGCGACCCGTGGTGAGGTCAATACGGTCCATCCGCAAATCGCCCAATCCAATCAAATCACCGCGCGCCAGTGACCGCACCGGCATGGCCACCTCGGCAACCAACGCCACGTGCGCTACGACCAAGGCGCGCGCCACATCGCGGCCACCGCGACGAATGCGTAAACGAACCGGAACTTCACCAATACTGCGATGCACCAGCGGGTCTACGGCAATGATCCACTGCTCGGTATCATCAGCGGGGATGATCACGGCCGAGGCCGGCCGGCGAAAGGTAATCTCGGCACCATCACCCGCTTGCGTCGCGAGATGCTGCCGCGCAGCAGCATGCAAGGCTTCTGCTGAAACGCTCTCCACGGCGCGTTGGACGCGCGCTTCACCACGAACTTCCAGGCGCGCACCCGCAGCCACGCCTGCCAATAACGCCCGCACCTGATGTGCGCCGATGGTGCGCGCGCTGGCGTCGGGCAAATCCTGGACCA
>CAYQAQ010000314.1:0-4192 GCA_964415495.1 uncultured candidatus Brocadiaceae bacterium
TTGTAGATGCCGCTGCGGTTGGCGATCACGCCCCAGGCGCGCTTGGCCGGGCCGCACAGATGCGACAGCAGATGCACAGCGTGGGCGCCCATGTCCATCAGGGCGCCACCGCCGCTGAGCTTGGGCTTGGTGAACCACTGCAGGTCGGGGTTGTCGAACCAATGGCCGTAGGCGGCGTGGTGCGCATTGCGGAAGCGCACGTGGGTGATCTTGCCCAGCGCACCGCTCTGGATCATCTGCTTGATCGCCAGCATCTGCCCACCGAAGGGCTGGAAATAGCCGCAGAACAGCGGGGTCTTCTTGTACTTGGCGATCAGCTTCTGCACCTGCTTGAGTTCAGGGATGGTGGTGACCAACGGCTTCTCTCAGAACACCGGCTTGCCGAGCGGCAGGACCTGCTTGAGCAGCGGCAGATGGCGGGTGTTCTCGGCGCAGATCAGAAAGCCGTCGACGTTCTCGTCGCGCAGCAACTGCTTGAGGTCGGGCACGAAGGTCGAGTCGAAGTCGGCGGCGTAGCGGCGACCGCGCGCGGCATTGTCATCCCAGATCGCGTAGGCCTTGCGGCCATCATCACTCTTGCGGATGTTGTCGAGAAAGCCCTTGGTGTGGATGTGGGCGGTCGAGAGCAGGGCGATGTTGACGGGTTTTCCCATGGGAGCTTCCTTCGGAGTGGCGGTGGCGGCCTACGATAGGCTCAGGTCCGCCCCACGCACCATGTCAGGGACGGCAGCAGGCATGTCGGCCACGGCAGGACAGTGTCGGTGCCGCGCTGGTGCGGAGTGGCCTCAGGGGACTCCGTCCCGGCCCCCGGTGCGGACAGAGGCGCGGAGGCCGGCCAAGCGATGCCGGTTGGCCCGCATGATCAGCCAGCGGGAGCCGCGCCCCGCCAGGGGGTGCCGTCGACATCCCACGGGCCGCCGAGATTGTCGTAGGCCGCGGGCAGTGGGGCGATCCGAGGGCGGACGTCACTGGTCAGCACGTCCTCGACCAGACCGCTACGGATCAATTCCCATTCGCTGACGGGCCCGAGGTCGCCGACCGTGGCAAGATGCTCGCGCACGGCGTGGCGATGTTCGCCGAGAATCGCGATGTGGGCCGGATCAGCCGCGAGATTGTGAACGTTCCAGGGATCGACCAGGGTGTCGTAGAGTTCTTCCGCCGGCTTGGTGCGGGCGAACCAGGCTGCCTGGATCGGATCCAAACGGCCGGCGGCGTGCTCGCGACGCCAAGCGTCCATGCTCGGCATCGTCTCCAGATACCCATTGCGTTGCGCATAGGGCAGATCCGGCCGCTGATTCTCGAGGTACAGGTAACGCCGGCTCCGCGCGAAGCGGACCCGGTCATACATTTCGCCCATGCGATCGCGGCCGCCAAAGCAGTAGGCTCGCTCCGGGGTGTCGACGGCATCACCCCAAAAAGCGCGGCCCTGCAGGCCTTCTGGTCGGGCGACGCCGCACCAGGCGAGAATCTGCGGCGCGATATCGACCCAGCCGACGAGGCCGGGGTGCACCGTGCCCTTGGGGATGCCACGCGGCCAGCGGATGAGAAGCGGCATATGCACGCCGAGGTCGTAGCACCAGCGCTTGCCGCGCGGGATACCCGCGCCGTGGTCAACCAGGAAGATGACGATGGTGTTCTCAGCCTGACCGCTGGCGTCGAGCTGACGCAAGATGCTGGCGATCTGGTGATCAAGGACCGTGGCGTTCTCGTGATGGCGCACCAAGTCGGCCCGCACCTCGGGCGTATCGGGCAGAAAGGGCGGCACGCGAATGGTTGCCGGATCGCGGCGCTCGTGTGGCGCCAGGGTCGCACGGCCGGCGATGGCAGGCTTCTGGTCGGGCCACATGCAACTTTCGTGGGTGATGAACAGGTTGGTGTAGGCGAACCACGGCGCCTGGGTGGGAAAGCCCTCCTGCATCCAATCGATGCGATCGGTGATATCGCGGTCACGCATGTCAAAATTGAAGTCTGTTTTCGACGGCCAGCTCACGTGATACCCCGCGTCCTTGAGCGCCCGCGTAAACATCGGCGGCGGCTCTTTGAGCAACGAGCGCATGTGATGCGTACCATAGCTGTAGGGATACCGACCGGTGACGAGACCGGAACGTGAAGGCGCGCAAACCGGGCAATGGGTGAAGGCATGCGTCGCCAGCAATCCGTCGCGCGCCAGGGTATCCAACGTCGGCGTGCGGGCGTCGGGGTCGCCGTAGCAGCCCAGGTGCAGGCCGGTGTCTTCGCCGATCAACAGCAGAACGTTCGGTTGGGAATCCGAGGCGGCGCTCACTGCGCGGTCTTTGCCGCTACTGCGTCCGCTGGCGTCCAGGGTCGCCCCTCGACGGTCCACGGGCCACCGAGATTGTCATACGGTGCGGGCAGCGGCGCGACGCGGCTGCGGTATTCGACGCTCAGGCGATCTACCACCAAGCCTTGCTTGATGAGATCCCATTCACTGGTGGCCCCCAGATCGCCCACCGTAGCGAGGTGTTCATCGAGGGCGCGGCGATGATCACGCAGAATCCCGGCGTAGGCCGGATCAGTGGCCAGGTTGCGCACGTTCCACGGATCGACCGCGGTGTCGTAGAGTTCTTCCACCGGCTTGGCGGGCGCGAACCACGCCGCCTGCACGGGATCGAGTTTCCCTTCGGCGTGCAGTCGGCGCCACGCCTGCATACTCGGCATGGTCTCCATATAGATATTGCGCTGCGCCCAGGGGAGCTCTGGGTGAAAGTTGCGGATGTAGTGGTAGCGCTGCGAGCGCGCGAAGCGGATGCGGTCGAATTGCTCGTCCATGCGATCGCGACCACCGAAGCAGTGGCTGCGCTCGGCGGTGGTGACGTGCTCGCCGTGGAAGACTCGGCCCTGCAGGCCGTCGGGGCGTTCGACCCCGCACCACGCCAGGATCTGCGGCGCCATATCGACCCAGCCGACCAGGCCGGGATGCACGGTGCCCTTAGCGATGGTTTTCGGCCAGCGCACGATCAGCGGCATGCGCACGCCGAGGTCGTAGCACCAACGCTTGCCGCGCGGAATGCCGGCGCCGTGATCGACCAGGAAAATGACAATGGTGTTCTCGGCCTGCCCAGTCGCATCGAGTTGCCGCAAAATGCCCGCAATCTGGTGGTCGAGCACCGTGGCGTTCTCGTGATGACGGACGAGATCGGCACGCACCTCCGGCACGTCAGGCAGAAAGGGCGGCACGCGCACTGTGGCAGGATCGCGACGTTCGTGCGGCGCTAGGGTCGCACGTCCGGCGATCGACTCCTTCTTGTCGGGCCACATGGAGCTTTCGTGGGTGGAGGACAAATTGGTGTAAGCGAACCACGGCGCCTGTTTGGGAAAGCCTTCCTGCATCCAATTGACACGATCGGTGATATCGCGATCGCGCATATCAAAATTGAAGTCGGTCTTCGACGGCCAGCTCACGTGATAACCGGCGTCCTTCAGCGCCCGCGTAAACATCGGCGGCGGATCGCACAGGGTCGAACGCATCTGATGCGTGCCGAAGCTGTAGGGATACTTCCCCGTCACCAGCCCCGAGCGCGACGGCGCGCACACCGGACAATGGGTGAACGCTTGCGTCACCAACATCCCGTCGCGCGCCAACTGGTCGAGCGCCGGCGTGCGCGCATCGGGATCGCCATAGCACCCCAGGTGCAAGCCGGTGTCTTCGCCGATGATGAGCAGGACGTTGGGACGGGAGTCGGGCATAATGGATCTCGCGAGCGGGTGGGGTGGCCATGTTAATCCGAAACGTGCGACGGACAATCAGCACTGCGGTTGCGAGGGTGCTACCGCGGGCGAGCATGGCCACCATGGCCGAGCGACGATTCCGACTGCGATGGTGGCATGGGCTGATTGTCTTCCTGATCTGCCTGCCCCTGTCCGGACTGCTTCTCGCCAAGATCGCACGTGAAAATGGCAAGGCGCGTTACGAGGCGGCGGTAGCCGCGCGACAAGCCTTGGGCCGACCGGCGACGGTCGCAGATATTATCGCGTTAGCGCCAGTGGTGGATCCGGTGCTGCAAGAGGCGTGGCATGCGTGGCAGCAGGACTACTTCAATCTGAAACACATCCCTGACCCCAAGCTCTCACCACAGTGGGAGCGTTGGGTAGCTGGCGTTGCGGAACTGCCTCCAGAGATTCACGACTGGGTCGAAGGGCGACGGGAAGTGTTTGCTCCAGCACGTCGGTG
>CAYQAQ010000315.1:0-1827 GCA_964415495.1 uncultured candidatus Brocadiaceae bacterium
CCATGGCCGCACATGCTCATCGCCATCGCCGTAATGATTATAGGTGACGCCATTCTCACGCAGCAAGCGCACCAGCTGATCACCGGCGCGATCCAAACCCGCCGGCCCCAGTCGATCCAACTCGTTGCCCAGCCCCGCCCACTGCGGACGCCACAGCCCCTCAGCGAAGGCCTCGTCACGCGCCCCCGCCGCGACCGCATATCGCGCTAATTCAAGCGAGGCATCCATGGTGGAGAGTGTCGTAGACTGAAGGCCTGCTAGCAATGGGGTGGGGGCAATCGTTTTCGTCCTGGTCCCTGCAGCATCGTCCTGCGTCCTGCGTCTCGTAGCCTCTCGGCCTCGGTCAGCACCATGCACCCTGGTCTGCCTGTGGCTATCCAATCGCGCACACTGTACTTACTCGACGACGCAGGACGTAGGACGCAGGACGATTTACACTCCAAACACCGCCTCACGCCGTAAATCCAACGTAAACGGCATATCCGGATTATAGCGCGCCTTGCGTGGCGACGTCGTTCCCGGCGTGTGGCCGATGGTCTCGAAGCGAGCCATACGGCGCGCTTCGGCTTCGTAGGCATTGACCGGGAAGCGGTCGTAGGAGCGCCCACCCGGATGCACCACGTGGTAGCGGCAGGCACCGATAGCACGACCATTCCAGGCGTCGTAGCAATCGATGACCAACGGGGTGTCGAGACCGACCGTCGGGTGCAGGCAGTTTGGCGGCTGCCAGGCGCGATAGCGCACGCCGCAGACTCCGGCATCGGCGCCGGCTCGCCGCAAGGGCGCTTCGACACCGTTCACCGTCACGAGGTAGCGACTCGGATCGCCACCGCGCACCAGCAGCTGCAGGCGCTCCATCGAGGAATCGACGTAGCGCACCGTGCCGCCGGCGGCGGGTTCCTCGCCGAGCACTTCCCACGGCTCGATCGCCGCGCGCACTTCCAATTCCAAACCACGAATGTCGAGCCGGCCCAGCAACGGAAAGCGAAAATCTTGCTGCGCATCGAACCACGCCGCATCGAAAGCGTAGCCAGCGGCACGCAGATCGTCGAGCACCTCATCAAGGTCGCGGCGCAGATACCACGGCAGCATCCACTGATCATGGATCAAGGTGCCCCAACGCGCCAAGGGCGCGCGATACGGTTTTTTCCACCAACTAGCGATCAGACCACGCAGCAGCGCGAACTGGCACAAGGCCATGCGCGGATCGGGCGGCATTTCCTGCGCGCGCAGTTCCACCAAGCCTAAGCGACCGGTCGCCGATTCGGGCGCAAACAACTTGTCGATGCACACCTGAGTGCGATGGGCATTGCCGGTCACATCGATCAGCAGGTGACGCAAAATACGATCCGTCAACCACGGCGGCACCGGTCCGGTTTCCGCCTTATCCAGCAGGGCCAGCGCTTGTTCGAGTTCGTAGGTGGTATCCAGACGCGCTTCATCCGGACGCGGGGCCTGACTCGTCGCTCCGACGAATGCGCCCGAGAAAAAATATGTCAGCGAGGGATGATTGTGCAGATACGTGAGCAGAGAGCGCAGCAGATCCGGACGCCGCAGGAAGGGACTATCAGCCGCAGTCGGTCCACCAAACGTCACATGATTGCCACCACCGGTGCCGGTGTGGCGACCATCGAGATCGAACTTCTCGCTGCGCAGCCGCACTTCGCGCGCTTCGGCATAGAGCTGGGTGTTGATGGCTTCCAGTTCATCCCAGGTGTGCGCCGGCTGGACGTTGACCTCGATCACGCCCGGATCGGGCGCCACGCGGATCACATTCAGGCGGGGATCGTGCGGCGGCGGGTAACCCTCGATGCGCACCGGAACACG
>CAYQAQ010000315.1:1837-4172 GCA_964415495.1 uncultured candidatus Brocadiaceae bacterium
CCTCGATCACGCCCGGATCGGGCGTCACAGCCAGACTGCGCAAACGCTGATCGCGCGGCGCGCCATAGCCTTCAAGCTGAACGGGCAAACTGGTGAGCGCGGCGGTGTCTTCGATCGCCGCGACCAAGGCGCACCAGTCTTCGGCTCGTACCAACGGCGGCAGGAATACGCGCAAAATACCGCCGCGCGCTTCGACGCACAGCGCCGTACGCACCACGCCGGCCGCGCTTTCCTGGGCGGCTGGCTCGCGGACCTTGGCCTCGCCACCGCGCACTTTGCGCAAGGCGGCGTGCCGCTGCAGCGGGGGCTGTTTTTCCAGCGGATCTACGGCCACTTCGGTCGGCTTGTCCTCGTCGCTAACCCACGGCAAAGCGTCCAAGGGCAGGCGCCACCCCATGGCCGAATCGCCCGGCAGCAGGAAGAGCCGTTCGCGGCGCAGGTACCAGCGGCCGATTTCCCAGCGACCGGATGCGCAGCGCAAAGGCAGCCCCCAGCCGATGACGGTATCGACCCCCTGGTCGTAGATGCGCGCGATACGGGCGCGATCCTCGGGGTTGGTCAGCTTATTGACCTTGGGATCGACATTGCTGGGCAGACAACTTTCACGCCACGCATGATAGAGCGCGTCTTCGTGCCCGGACATCAGGTAGGTGTCGCCGGTGCCGAGGCGCGCCGCCAGCGCGCGCGCGAAAATATCGGCCTCGGCTGCCGTGTGGCCAGACGCGTTGCGTTCATCAGCGATCAGTTTCGGATCGCGCCAGATCGGCTCGCCGTCCAAGCGCCACCAACAGGTGAAGGCCCAGCGCGGCAGCGGTTCACCCGGATACCATTTGCCTTGGCCATGATGCAGCACGCCGCCCTTGGCGAAGCGTACCTGCAACCGCCGCAACAACTCATCGGCGAGCACCAATTTCTTGTCGCCCAAGGCATCGCTGGTCCATTCGGCCCCGTCGAGATCATCGGCCGACACGAAGGTCGGTTCGCCGCCCTGCGTCAGGCGCACATCGTCGGCGATGAGATCCTTGTCGATGCGCCGCCCGAGCACGCGGATGGCTTCCCATTGATCATCGCGATACGGCTTGGTGGCGCGCGGGTTGTCGTCGAGCCGGGTCACCGTCATCGCGACGTCGAAGGTGGACTTTATCTGCTCGGTCGGCGAGCCCTTCTTGGTCGCGGTGAAGCCGCCCTCGATCGGCGCCGCGGCACCCGGATCGGCAGTACTCGCCAACGGAATATGACCTTCCCCCGCAAGCAGTCCCGAAGTCGGATCGAGACCAACCCACCCGGCACCCGGCAAAAATACTTCCGTCCACGCATGCAGATCGGTGAAATCGCGTTCCGTCCCGTGCGGGCCTTCGAGCGGCTTCTGATCAGCGACCAGCTGGATCAAGTAGCCGGAAACGAAGCGCGCTGCCAGGCCGAGATGCCGTAAAATTTGCACCTGCAGCCACGCCGTATCGCGACAGGAGCCACTGCGCTTGGTCAGTGTCGTCGTGCAGGTCTGTACGCCCGGTTCCATGCGGATCAGATAGCGAATGTCGCGAGCGAGCGCCGCATTGATCGCGACTAAACGGTCGACGGTGCCTGGAGCATCGGTCGGCAATGAGGCGATATACTCGACCAAAACCGGTTCGGCCGGCAGACACTGGCGATACATGCCGAGATCCTTGGCCTGGTCTTCCGGATAGGCGAAACCCCACTTCTCTGCGCTCTCATCGAGAAAGAAGTCGAAGGGATTGATCGTCACCAGATGCGCGACGAGGTCGACCTGCACCACCAGTTTGTCGGTGGGCTCGGGAAAGACGGCGCGCGCCAAACGATTGCCATGTGGGTCCTGCTGCCACGACAGGAAGTGCCCGCCTGGCTCGACCAGCAGACTATAGGCGGTCACCGGGGTGCGTGCATGCGCGGCCGGCCGCAGACGAATGATCTGCGGCGACAGCACAACGGGCCGGTCGTACGAGTACACCGTGCGATGTTGAAGAGCAACGTGGAGGGCCATGCAGCAGGAGTATCCCTCAGGCCGCTGACGTGGCGACGCTGAAATGTTCGCGGTCGATGAGAGAGGCGAGCGCCCACATGCGCTCGATGATGCTGCGTACCGCTGGCGCGACCGGCTCATCGCCTTCAACCACCGCCAGAATGGCATCGACCAGCAAGCGGGCCGCCGGCAGAGTCCGAGCATGCGCGGCGGTGCTGCCGCCGGTCATCCCCACGATCGCCTCAACAATAGCGCGCGCGCACACCAATAGCGAGCGCGGCGACGAGGGATCGCCCAACAAAAACTCCACGACGTCATGCGGCAGCAACCCGTCGCGCACGCCCCGGCCGAAGG
>CAYQAQ010000316.1:0-4166 GCA_964415495.1 uncultured candidatus Brocadiaceae bacterium
GTGCAGATAGGGATTGAGCTGTTCATCCTGGGGTGTTGTCATTGTTCCCTCTGATTGATGTTTGAGCCCTGTTTTCGCCCCTGGCCTTCCCGCCACCACCGAGGGCCCGGCAAGCCGGCCAGAACCACCTTCCAGCATCAGATTGACGCCGATCTCATAGCCCACGGTGAGCGAGATGATGCCGGTGACGATCCAAAAAAGCGAAAATGGGCGATGCCATCATCACGGATGTAAGCACCTTCGTAGCCGCAATGCACAACAACCGATGCGAGCAGCTTTCTGAAAACGGCTGGCACGGGATGACGGTGGCAAAGTCGTGGTGAAGACGATGCAACGGGCGTCCGGTTAAACCACTGATTTTGCTACACTTAGGTATGCGTTCTTGGACTTCATGCACGGGCCGATGAGGCGGGCACGCTCACGCCGATAGAGGTCGTAGCGCAGCTCGCAAAGAGACGATATTCATCGTCACGTTTGATCAGCGCCATCACCTTCTCGCGCGCTGGCGGAGCTAATTTCTAAAACGCGATCTGGCAGATGACCTGCTTCACAGCAACGCGCCGCCACGGTGTCATCTAATCCAGCGCCGTCTTCGCATTGGCGCCGCTTTTCAATGCCTCAAATGCATCTGCGGCCACAGATCGGGCGATGGCAAGCTCGATGAAACGGCAGTTCGCTGACTATTTGAAACAGGCTGTGGCTTCCAGGCTAGACGTTTAAAGTCTCGCTCCAAAATGCTGACAATTTGTGTGAGTTTTGATATCATGAATCCGTCACAGAGAGTGCCCGGAGATTTCGCGCGATGGATCATGATCATGTAAGCAAGCGTATTTGACATAACGGCGGTCGGGGCAGGGCGGTAGTCAATCACGGGGCTTAAGATGGCTTTAACCATAGACAGTTTCGGTCGGATCGCTTCAAGAGCAGCCATGGCGGCGGCCAGGGCAGCCGAACAGGCGGCCGACCAATTCAATGAAAGAGTTGCCCGCACCCCACCCGCAACCCCTGCTCGCTCTACCTCGCAAGGCGGGCCTGAGGGGCCGGCGGAAAGTGCCCCCGCAGAAGCCAGTGTCCCGGTGGCTCCCGCCGTTTATATTCCACCGGAAACCCCCGAAGCCTCCGAACCTGCGCCTGCGCTACACATTCCGAATACGGACGGCAGTACCCCGGTTTTCTTCTATGCTCAGTACCAGCACCCCCCGCAACCTGAGGTGGCGGGAGATGAGCCATTTCAGAATCTGAACGACCCGATCTCTCTGTCTCTGCGCGGCGCGCTGCGCGGCATTGCCGCCGATCCAACGACCGATCCGGAGGCGATCCGGGTCAATGAGGTGGAGAGAGCCGCGATCGAGGCTTATCTGTGGAGTCAGGAAGCCCAGCCCCTCCAGCCGATCGCGGACAATAAGAAGACCGCCACTACCGAATCCGTCAACACGCATGGCGAGGGCAGCCCGGAGCATGTGGGAGCGCTGGCCGATCAGCGGACAGCGGAAGGCGAGTATTTAGAGGCGGTCGCCCGCTCCAACGAGGAGTGGGCGCAGTTGGAGGTGTACGCACTCGATCCGGCATACAGTTCTGCCGTGGACGCCGCGGAGCAACGGATCAACGTTCCGCTGAACACTCACGGACGGCAGTTCAACATGCCGCAACCGCAAGGGACGCTTGAGGCTGCTCGGACAGGGCTGCAAGAGCGACAGGACATCACCCAGCTCGCGGTCGATGCGCAAGAGGCGTACACTGAAGCAGGCGAGCTTATCGATCAGTTGCCGTCGCACTACATTCCTGGAAGGGAATATGTTCCCCCTACCGCCGTCATCCAGGATTCCGAAAATGCGCGGCCCTTCGACGACATCGTCGAGGAAGGCAGACAGAGGCATGCCGACAACGAAAGCCGATATAGCGGCGCTTGGGCGCAAATCGCCGAGGGCGACAATCTGCTGGCCGACTTCACTGTCGATACGCTCGAAGCCGACCTGGCTCTGACCGCGCCGGGGACGCAGGAGCACACCGATCTGACGGCCGCCCTGGGCGAAGCGCGCGAGGCGCAAACCGAAGCCGCAGGCAATCTGACCGATTCCCAGCTCGTCAATGAATATTGGGATGCAGTTGCGAATGCCTCGACGGTGGAGCGGGAGAAAATCCGCATCCAGGGCGATGCGCTCAACGCATTGCGGGAGGATATGCCGCATCTGTTCGAAGCGGACGGATACACCAATGCCAGCAACGGCTTCGATGCGGTCTCCGGAGACCTCACGGGCATCGAGGTCAGAATCGGAAACGACAATCAGTTGTACGCCCAATTCAGTTACGAGAATTGGGACGACCCGATCGAGATCCAACTCACCGTCGCGCCGGGAGAGCGTCGTAATGGGTCCGATGCCCGGAACCAGGTGGATGCCGATTGGGCCGGTTTCGCCAACAGCCCAAATTCCTGCGGCAATGTGGTGGACGAGGCGAATGGCCGGGTGAACAGCGCCACTTTGGCGCTTCAGGAAGGGCAGCAGCAGGAACTCGATCTGCTCATCCCGGAGCTTGAACAGAACTACCGGCAAGCCATCACCGACCATCCGGTCGGGGGAACGGGCGCCGGTCAGCCCGGGCCGGTGACGGACCCCAGCCAGCCGGCCGTGGTCCTGGCCGCGAACAATCCGGCGCAGCAACCGGTGGCTCCGCCGCCGGCGGATGCCCATCCGGATGTCATCGCGGCCTGGAACAACCTTCAGGCTGTCCGTGCCATGCAACACGAGTTGCAGCTGAGTGTAGACTATCTGAATTTCCTCCAGACCCAGCCGCTCGGCAATCTCGGCACTTCGGGGGAGGAAGAGCGGCTGCGGCAGGCCTACTTCGCGAGCAGTCCGGAAGAGCGGCAACGTGTCTTCAATGAGGCTTATGCGCCTTACCAGCAGGCCGTGAGTTGGGCCAGCGGGCCGGAGCTGACCAATGGCGTCGGCATCGCTCTTGGCGTCCAGCCGACCGAACCGGCCGAGACGAACCAGCATTGGTACTCGGACGAAGTCCGTGAGGAACTGGAGCCCGCGACCGACAAGATCCGTGAACTCGGCGGCGAGAACCCTGTCGTGCAGCCCATGCCGGTCATCCTCCTGATGGATGGCGGCGGCGAATATCGGACAACCTTGTTCGCTGTGACGGGTGAAAATGGCGGAACCCGTATCGTCGATGATACAGGACGCGATTACGACGACGTGGACGATTATCGCGAAAATCACCGCCTCCCCGGCGCGGGAACTTTGTACATGCCCGAGAACCTTCAGGTCCGCTTCGACACTGAGGGAAATCTCAAACTCGGTCAGGTCAGGATCGAGGGCGACGATATGGCGAAAGTCGATGTCGGGGTTGGGGTCGTCACGACAGTTGCAACCATCGCATCCTTCACGCCGGCCGCTCCCATTGCCGCTCCGATCGCTCTTGCCGGCAGCGCTTATCTCGGCGTGCGCAGCGGCATGCGCATCCATGACATGGTCGAACACGGCGAGTCCTTGACGAGTAAGCAAGGCATGATGGAACTGGCCATGGTCACCACCTCGGCGCTGCCGATGGCCTCGGGCCTCACCCGCACGGCGGGATTGGTCCGGCAAGGCATGACAGGAACCGCATCGGTGAGGACAGGGTTCGGTGCGATCAACGGCGCCACGCCTTATGCCGATGACGCAATGCTTCTCATGCGGGGAGGGCGGTTCTCGCCAACATTCCTGACAGCCAACGTGCTCGATGCCAGCGCCATGATAGTCGGCGTGCCGCTGATGGGCGTGTCGGGCTACGATCTGGTCGTGCATTGGGACGATATGTCGGCCTTCGACAGGATGAACAGCTTCCTGGGGCTGGCTTCCGGCATCTACGGCACGGGCATGGGTGCCAGAGGCCTGATCACCACCTATGCCGGGGGCAACACTATTCCTACCGGTCCTACCGGGCCTGGCAATCAGCCGATCAGGGTCAATGCGCCGACGCCGGCTCAGCCTCACCCGCAAGGCGCAAGGCAGCCGATCGTCGTCGTGCAAACACCTGGCCAGAACGGAAACGGGCCTGGCGTTCACGTCATCAACGGCAACGCCAACGGCGCTTACACGCAGCCTGCCGGAACCTCCGCGGTCGGCAACGGGGCTGGAAACGGCACAAGCAGCGGAAACTCCGGCATGCCTGTGGTG
>CAYQAQ010000317.1:0-4166 GCA_964415495.1 uncultured candidatus Brocadiaceae bacterium
GGCATGGATGATCACCGACGACAACCACGCACTGCGGGTGAGGGGGTCGATCATGGTCGCTCCGTCGCCACGGCGGCAGGCAAGCCATCCCATTCGGCGTGCTCCAAGCGGTCCCACAGCTGATGCAAAGCCTCGGCATCGCCGCTGGCCAGGATGCCGCGCAGCGCGGGCACATAATGCACGCGTTGGCCAGGCGCCGGTTGCGCGCCAAAAATGGTGCGGCTGAGCGCGCTGGCGAGCAGATGCCCGCTGGTGTCGTCACGAATTTGGGTTGTGGGCAGCAACGCGAAGCGACTGCGTTGCGCGGGATGCTCACGGCGCACTGGTGGAGTTGCGCTCCAACACCACACGCCATCAATCCACGCCGACTGAATGCGCCAGCGCGCGAGATGGGCACGATGGTCGTTGAGGCTGCCGGCCGGCAGTTCAATGAGCGCCGGCGGTGGCGGCAGATCCGCGCTGCGACTGATCGAAATGCCCAATTGCTGCGCCAGACGGGTAGCAAGATCGGCCCACGTCTGCGCCGTGATCCGCCCCGTCGTGCCACGCGTGGGCAGTGCTGCCAGCGGATGGGGAATGAGCGTGGGACAGGTGGGCTCGCGGCGTTCGATCAAACCGATCAGCGTCACCAGCCGGTGCTGGCCAGCGGCGTCCAGTGTGGCCACCCACAAACCGCTGCCCGGATCCAAGGCGATACCGCTGCCCAGCACCGTCAGCCACGGCGCGAGCAAGTCCTTGATTAAGGGTTCCCACGCCGCATTGGCGACCAACGCACTGGTGTAGGTGCGTGAAATGAGCGGTTCGTGCGGGAGTTCCAGATGCTGGCGGTAGAGTGTCCCGTTGGCCGTGACCGTCCACCACGCGCCCAAGGCATGTGCCGTTGCCTGGCGCACCGTCGCCGGATCGGCGTCCGTCAGGTGCACGCGCACCTGCGAGGCGACGTGCTGCTGTGGGGGCACGTGATGTTCGCCCAATCCTAGGCGGCGGAGCGCAGCGAGATAGTTTTGCGTGTCCTGTTCGACAGCGACCAGGTCGATCCGCACCGCCGCAGGCAGAGGCAGACCGGCACCCAGGATCAGGGCGAACAGCAACGCGCGCATAGCGATTCGCGGATCAGCCGCGCTCCATGTGGCGCATCACCGCGTCGTAGACCGCTTGGCGTTCGGCGGGCAATTCGACCGGCGGATTGGCGAAGCTCGGCGTCACGCCGGGCAGTTGATTGGTGTGATAGCGGGCCTTGATGTCGCCGAATTTCAGGCCGTGCGCGGTCGATACCACGACCACGCGGTCGCTCGGTTTGACCTCGCCGCGCTCGATGAATTTCAGCATGCATGCCAGCGCCACGCCGGTGTGCGGACAGTTGAACAAACCGGTGCGGTCGGCGCGCGCCATGGCGTCGGCCAATTCCTGTTCACTCGCTTGTTCAACCTTGCCGTTATGCTTCATCAGAGCTTTGATCGCCTTCGGGCGGCTGACCGGATCACCGATGCGAATCGCGCTCGCTTGGGTCTCTTTTGCCGTGATGGCGTGGAAGTCGCGCCAGTTATTGCGGTAGGCGAGATAGAGCGGATTCGCCGCTTCGGCCTGACAGCAGACGATGTTCGGCACCCGGCTGATGACGCCGAGGGTGACCATTTCTTCGAAGCCTTTGTACAACGCACTGACGTTGCCGAGATTGCCGCCGGGGATGAAGATCCAGTCCGGCACTTCCCAGTCGAATTGCTGCACGATTTCATAGGCGACAGTCTTCTGGCCTTCGATGCGCAAACTGTTCATCGAGTTGGCGAGGTAAAGCTGCTTATCTTCGGTCAACTGCTGCACCAAACGCATGCACCCATCGAAGTCGGTGTCCAAGGCCAGCGTCAAGGCATTGTTGGCGATCGGCTGGATCAACTGTGCGGGCGAAATCTTTCCGCGCGGCAGCAGCACCACCGACACCAAGCCAGCAGCAGCGCAGTAGGCGGCCAAGGCGGCCGAGGTATCGCCCGTCGACGCACAGGCGACGCCGAGAATCTTCTGCTTCCCGCTACGGATGATGTGGTTGACCTGGCTGACCAGCACGGTCATGCCGAGGTCCTTGAACGAGCCGGTGTGGCTGACGCCGCACTGCTTGACCCACAGATCCTTCACGCCCAGTTCGCGACCGAAACGATCGGCCCAGAACAGATTGGTGCCGCCTTCATCCAGACTGACAATGTGCTCATCGGGAATGTTAGGCAGGACCATTTCCTTCTTGCCCCACACACCGGACGAGAACGGCCATTGCGTGCGCTTATAGCGGCTGTCCCACAGCCGCATCCACGCGGCCGGGCTGCGTGAGCGTAGGGCCTCGAGATCGTGGGCGACCTCCAGCAGACCCCCAGCAGGGCTGCGATAGATGACCTCATCCAATTCCCAACGTCCGGTGCCGGATTCGGCATCACGGAACCAAGCATCGTAGCCCATGGAACCCTTTCGTGCGGCAGGCAGAGTATGTCGCAGGTCAGGTGGGGAAAGGCGTTTGCACCCCAAGGTGGGAGGTCGAGCTGACGTGTGAGCAGGGGGTACGCAACGTCCGCAACAGGCACCGGGTAGGGTTGGCAAGCCGCTTCGGCTCTCTACCATCGCGTCCCGACCGCGCATGCCCAAGCTCAACCTTATCGCTGCCGATGGCGGCCGCCGGACCCTCGACCTCGCGACGCTGGCTTTGCCGGCAGTCATCGGTCGTGACTCCGAACTGGCCCAAATCGTTCTCGTCGACAGTCAGGTCAGCCGCGCCCATTGCGTGATCAGCAAACAGGGCAACGGCTTCCAGATGGAGGACCTCGGCAGTCGCAACGGCACCCTGCTCAACGGCAACCGCATCCCGAAGAGCCCGCTACGGCACGGCGATGAACTCAAGGTCGGCGGCACCCGCATCCAAGTTGAACTGGTCGAGGGCCAGACCGTCAACGACCCCATGGTGGGCAAGCGCCTGGGCGGCTTCGACCTCCATTCGGTGCTTGGCAAAGGTCGCTTCGGTACGGTCTATCGCGGCGTCCAAGTCGCCCTCAGCCGCCCGGTGGCGATCAAAGTTCTGGGCGAGGACAGCCGTGGCGACCCGCAGAAGGTGCAGTCCTTCTTGACCGAAGCCCGCCGCGCCGGTCGCCTGAATCATCCTAATCTGGTGCAAGTCCACGACGTCTGCGAAATCGAGAATCAGTACCTGCTGATCATGGAACTGATGAAATGTTCGACCAGCGACATGCTCAAAGCGCAGGGCCCGCTGTCGGAGCCGACCGTGGTGGGCATCATCACCGACACCGCGCGCGCCTTGGCCTATGCCGAGACTCAGCGTCTGGTGCATCGCGACGTCAAGCCGGACAACATTCTCGTCAATGAAGAGGGCGTGTTCAAACTCGCCGATCTTGGCATCGCCATGCAGTTATCCGATGACGGCTTGGCGCATCAGGACCGCATCTTCGGCAGTCCGCACTACGTCGCGCCCGAACAGGCGCGCGGCGGCGCCATCGACGGCCGCGCTGATCTGTATGGCCTGGGCGCGACCGCTTGGCATCTGCTCTCGGGTCGCACCATCTTCACCGGCACCAGTCGCCAAGTGGTCGCCGCCCACATCAATCAGGAATTGCCGGAGCTGGAAACCCTGTGCCCGGACCTGAGCGAAGGCATGGTCGAATTGGTCTACGACCTGTTGGAAAAACAACCCACCGAACGCCCGACCAATGCCGCCGAGGTGCTCAAGCGCCTCGACGAAGTGCAAAAGCAGGCCCGTCGCGAAGCTACCGCGAGCCGCCCGCGGGTGCGTCGTCGGATCGTGCGTCGCCGGCGTCGCCGCTAATCCCCGGATCCTTCAGCACGCCCAGCACTTTTGGCGCGTGCGGAATAAGCTCCGCCACCAATGCCTGCCACTGCGGGCCACCCTGTAGTTGACGCAGCGCCAATGGTGCGAGCAGCGCTTCGGCGCAGCCCGGCGTCGCTAAGCGACGGGTGAGTGCGGCCGCGATCGGCGGTGCGGGCGGCACCAAGCTGATCCAGTCGATCAGAGCGTCGAGCGGGCAGCGCGCCAGCACCCCGGCAAGAACCTCAGCATGATCGTCAAGCGTGCTGCCGACGTAACGACGCACGATCAACACCGCTTCACCATGCAATGAGCGCGGCAGCTGATCGAGGCGAGCGAGGAAATCAGC
>CAYQAQ010000318.1:0-4161 GCA_964415495.1 uncultured candidatus Brocadiaceae bacterium
CGTTGAACCTGCGCGTCAACGTCGACCCGGCATGCGATCCGCGCGGTGCCGCGCAGGTTGCCGTCGATCGCCATCGCAACACGGAAGCCGCCGCGACCATTTCGGTCACGACGGGCGACAGTGAGCACGGCTTCACGTGGTCGACGCGCACCGGCCTTTCTGGTCGTCGCTGAGCGCATGGCGCGCGGGACGGTCAATCCAGTCGCCGGCCTGAAGGCACACCTCGCGTCGACCTTGCCGCGCGCGGTGGCGGAAGTCCTTCTGCCAGCGCTGACCCTGCGCCCGACGCCGGGGCGCATGGTGGCGACCGTGCCGAATCCGATCTGGCATGACGTCTTCCAAACCCATGCCGGCGAATCCGCGCGGACGTGGCTCGCCACGCATAGCCTTGAGCTCACCCTCGTCAGTCGCCAAGAAATCGAAGCCGAACAACGACGCAGCCAACGCTTCGCCGACTTCATCCGTGATCCGGGCAATCAGGTCGCGCTGACCGCGTGTCGTCGCGTCGTCGAAGCACCCGGCTTAGAGCACAATCCGCTGTACCTGCACGGCCCGCCGGGCTGCGGTAAATCACATCTGCTCAGCGCGATCTCGGATGAGTTCCGCCAGATGCTCGGCGATCAGGCGGTCGTCGCCTTGGACGGCCCCGACTTCGTGGCGCGGGATGCTCAAGCCCTGGCCGAACGCGGTTCGACGCCGCTGCGCTTGGCGCTATCGCATGCGGCGCTCGTCACCGTCGATCAGGTGGAAGCCCTCGCAGGTCGGACCTTGGCGCAAGAAGAGTTGTTCCACCTCATCAATGCCTGCCTCGAACGCGGTCAGCAGATCGTGCTCGCGGGCTCGGAAGCCCCGCGCAAGCTGCCCGGTTTCGAAGATCGCTTGGTCACCCGGCTGTCGTGGGGCCTGGCCGTCGCCATCGAAGTGCCGCTGATCGAAACCCGTCTCGCCCTGTTGCGTCGCCTCGCTGGCACCACGGCCAACGACATGGAAGCGCGCGAGCTCACGCGCCTGGTCGACGCGCTTGCACCCGACATGCATCAAGTCGCACGGCTGGCTGAACGACTCAACGACGGCGAACATATCCAAACCGGTGAGGACCTCGCCAGCTTCGACCGCATCCTGCAAGTCGTCGCCGAGCGCTATGACCTCCGTCCCGGTGACATCGCCGGCAAACGTCGCCTACGTCAGGTCGCACAAGCGCGCCAGATGACGCTGCTGCTCGGTCGGCGGTTGACCGCGCATTCCCTGGTCGCCCTCGGCGGCATGGTCGGTGGTCGCGATCACTCGACCGTGCTCTATTCCATCCGCCAGGCGGAAGAACGCGCGGCCAAAGACCCGAATCTCATGCGCGAGATCAGCGAACTGACCCAACGCATTCTTGGGCACTGACGCAGCGGTTCAGCCACCCGTGATCACGGTGATCGAGAGGGGCGGACATGACACCATCAGCGTTCTATCCACCGCCGCCACCGGCTGCGGTGGGGTCACCGTCGGCTGCGCATCGTCGGCATCGGAGCCATGGAAACGATAGGCCACCACGACGGCGTCGGTGCGCAGATCGCCGACCGCGACTTTGAGCGCATCGATGGGCTCTAGGCCGCGATTGACCACCCACACCGTCCATTGGCCCTCGGCATCGACGCTGGCATGGGCACGCACGTGACCGCTGGTCCCGTTGACTGCCACCAGATCGCCGCGCAGATGCCGGCCCCACAGGCCGACGGCTTGGCCGGACGGTAACAACGCGTTGGTGGCGTTGAGGGCGTAGAATTGATTGGTCGGCGATTCCGTATCGTCGGCCCAGCGCGTGTTCCACAGCAGCGCAGCGGTGATACGTGGTTCACGCAGGAAGCGACCGATGCTCTCAAACGTGACCAGGGCATGGCCAATGGTATTGGTTTTCGGCCAGCCGCCGTCGGAATAATCCACCGAATTGGTTTCGCTGATGATGACGCGCAGACGCGAGCGTTCGGGTTCCGGCAGCGCGTCGATGGCGCGCAGGGCCCCGCCAGCGGCATCCAGGAGATTCGGTTCCGGTGTACGGAGAAACCGCTCATAGCCTTTCCAGTTCCAGCAATTGTAGACGCTGACTGTGAGCACATCGAGGTTGCTGGCCGCAATCGGCAAGAAGACATCCCACCAGGCACTATTGTTGCCGCTGGCTCCCAAGCGGATGTTGGGATCGACGGCGCGCATGGCACGCGCGACGCGGACCACGTGCTCGGCCATTTCGGCGGGAGGTGCGGTTTTGTTGTGCCAGTTCTCGTTGCCGATTTCCCAATAGCGAACGCCGTATTTCTTGTCGATGTTGGCGTAGCGCACCCAGCCCACTGCGTGCTCAAGTTGCTCTTCTCACGTCGCGCCGCTGTTGGCGGGACTTTCGCACGGCACCACCACAAAAGGCTCAGCCCCCTGCGCGCGGCAGATTGCGATATAGGCGTCGAAATCCATGCGTTCGCCCTCCGGGGTCGTATACCAGCCCAAGGCCGACGGCGCGGGCTGGGTGTAGGGCGGCGGAGCGAAACGGTGATAATCGGACTTCTCGCCGCCCGGATAACTCAGCCAGCGCACCCCCAGATCGTTCAACGCGGTCAGCAGCGGCCGGCTTCCGGGCGGTCGATTCGCATCGGCGTCACGAATATAATTGAGATTGATGCCGAGAGCCTGCGCCGCATCACGGCGCAGCACCGTGTTCGGATCGATCGTGATCAGCATGTCCGCACTTCAGAGTCCGCTGATCGCCAGCCACAGCAGGCCCAGAAAATGGTATTTCACGCCTCATCATCCAAGTCGGCGGCGATGGCATCGAGTTCACGGCTGCCGCGTTCCAAGTGGCCGGCGAAAAAACCTTCAGGAGCACTGGCCGCCAAACGCGTGCGCAGGGTCGGTGCATCGCAGGTGCCGTCACGTAAATCACGATAGGCCGTGGTGATCTCGGCGACGGCGTCAGCAGCAGCGAGGTCACCCAGTTCGAGCACCCAGCCATCGACCAAACCGGCGGTGACCGCCGCCTGTTCCGGCACACACAGACGGCGGCCTTCCCAGATCACCGTGTCGCCACCCGCCCGGCGTTGCATGACGTAGGGCAGACCGCCGTCGTGCGCTGCCGCGCGTATCGTGCGCTCAGCACCGACCGCCAAGCCGTGGTCTTGGCGCGTGAGCATGGCGGGCAAGCGACCGTGAACGACGACGGCGATGCCGGGCATCGGCTCATTCGTGACGCCCAAGCGACCGGCCAGGCGCGCGACTTCGCGCGCGCTGCATTCCAGGCTGACCACGGCCGCTTGCGCACCCAAGCCGCCGAGGGCGCGCAGGGTCGCCCAGCCGAACACATTGCACGGGTGATCAGCGATGACCGGCAAGCCCGCCGCGTGCGCCGCCGCCAGCACGGCGAGATGTCCTGCGACTACCGGCAGGCCGAGCGCAGCGAGATGCGGACTGGTGTGCACCGTGGCCGGATGGCGCAACCAGACCGACCCGGGTGGCAAATCACTGACATCGAGCGCGGGCGGCGTCGCACCCCACAGATCTAACTGCGCGTCTTCGAGCCACACCGCGCTCGCGCCCGCCGCCAACGCAGCGCGCGCCGCCGCCAGGGAACCCACCGCCACCCACAAAGCAGTTTGACGTCGACGCGGCTTTCCGGGTGCTGGTGGTGACCATAATGGCGCGGGCGCGACGGGCGCAGCAGGCTGTGCGTCGAGCGCAGTCACGACCTCGCGGCGTAATTGTTTCAGCACCGATGCCGGTAAAAAGCAGGCCCCCGCCAACGCCGTGGTCAGCGCAGCAACGCGATAGCCGCTGCCGCCAAAAGCACCGAGGCTTTTCGCCAAAAGGTCGGCATCGAGGGGCGCTCCCCGTGCCACTTGGATCATCTCAGCCGTTGCACACGTCGCGCGACGACCATCGGTGGTTTCCGCCTGCACCGTGAGGAGTTGGTCGATCGTCCCCTGCACGTGCAGGCGCACGGCCACCGCCGCTTCCGGAGCAGCAGGTAGGCGCACGGCAGTCATCGCTTCTTGCGCTTCGCTGCGGCGGGCGTGATCGACATTCTTGCGCAGACCTAAACCGCGCGGCAGGGGCGGGCCCTCGTCATCGCCGCGAATACGACAACGCCAGCGCCCCGCGCCCAGCGCATCGGCTGCCGTGACCAAGAAACCG
>CAYQAQ010000319.1:0-4138 GCA_964415495.1 uncultured candidatus Brocadiaceae bacterium
TGGGAGACGTCCGGACTTCCGGACCTCCGGACTTCCGGACGGGGGCAATGGACGGGGGCAATGGACGGGGGCAATGGATGGGCAATGGGCACCTTGACCCTCCCCCCCGGCGCGCTACCGTCCCGCTCCCATTTCGGTTCAACCGACCGAAGCGTGGGCCGCATGGCTCACGCTTTTTTCATCCCCGCAGACCATCCCTGCGATCCGCCTTTGCCCACCCTCCTCCAGGTCCAAGCCATGAAATCCGGCGACTTCCTCCGCCTCGTGGACACCATCAGTCGCGAACGCGGCCTCGATAAGGATCTGATCCTCGACCACATCGAACGTGCCCTGCAACAGGCTGCGTCGAAGCGCTTTGATCAGACTGGTGACTTTACCGTCTCCATCGACCGTGAAACCGGTGAAATCCGTGCCTTTGAAGACGATCAACCGGTCGAACTCGCTGAGCTCGGTCGTATCGTCGCCAACGTCGCCAAGCAGGTGATCGTCCAAGGCTTAAAGGAAGCGGAACGCGATCTGGTCTATGAAGACTGGGTTGAGCGCGAAGGAACCATCGTCTCGGGCACCGTGCAGCGTGAAGAACGCGGCATGTTCATCATCACCCTCGGTCGCGCCGAAGCGATTCTGCCCAAAGAAGAGCAGATTCCCGGCGAAATCTATCGTACCGGCGGCGTCATCCGCGCCTACGTGCTGTCGGTGAGCAAAAAGGGCGCGCGCGTCCGCATCGTGCTCTCACGCACCCACGGCAATTTCGTGCGCGAACTGTTCAAGCAGGAGATCCCCGAGATCGCCGACGGCTTGATCGAGATCAAAGGCATCGTGCGTGAAGCCGGTCGCCGCACCAAGATCGCCGTGCATTCGCTCGACCAGCGCATCGACCCGGTCGGCAGCTGCGTCGGCATGCGTGGCAGCCGCATCACCAAGGTCACCGACGAGCTCGGTGGCGAAAAGATCGATATCATCCCGTGGGCCGAGGATTCGGCGCAATACATTGAGAATTCGCTCAAGCCGGCGCGCGTCATGCGCATCAGCTACGACGCCTTCCGTGATCGCGCCCGCGTCGTGGTCTCGCAGGACCAGTTGCCGCTCGCGATCGGCAAGGCCGGTCAGAACGTGCGCCTCTCGGCGCGTCTGACCCGCTACAAGATCGACGTCTGCTCCGAAGAGGACGCCGTTCGCGCCCGCGCCGCTGGGGCCGAGCAGCTGCAACAGCTGATCGATGCCGGCTTGATGGACGACTACCTGCGCGAAATCTTCCTCGACCGCCACCTGGATTCGCTCGCGGTGCTCGCAGCGCAAACGCCCGCGTCGCTGGTCGACGAATTCGCCGAGCATCACATGGATGCAGCCAAGGCCCAGGCCTTGCATGACAAGGCCAATGCGCTGCTCGACCCCGAGCAGCAGGCCGACCGCGACGAAATCATTCGCCGCCGTGAAGAAGCCGAACGCCGCCGCCTCGACGAGGAAGCGCGCGAACTGGCCGAAGCCGAAGAGGCTGCGCGCACCGCAGCCGCCGAAACCGCCATGCTCATCGAGCGTGATGGTGCCGGCGCATCAGACCAATCGACGGCGCAGGGAGCGCAGGGCGAAGGGTGAGCACACGCTCCGCCCCGGCTCCTACCGACCGTCACGAGGATGTTATGAAACTCAGCGAACTGGCCAGTGAGCACCATCTCGACCCCGAACTCTTGCAAGAGGTCGTCGAAGTCGATTTGAAGATCCCGCTGCCCAAGGGCATGGACACCGTGCTCAAGGACGACGTGATCAGCAAGATCCTCGCCTGCGACGGACTCGAGACCGTGGACGGCAAAGCCTTCACGCCGATCATCCCGAAGGAATTCGACGACAAGCACAAGCGCTCCCTGGCCGCCAAGAAGGCCGCGGAAACCCGCAAGAAGAAAGCCCAGGCCGAAGAAGAGAAGAAGGCCGAAGCCGCCGCCGCCGTGGCCGCCGAAGAACGCCGCAAGCACGCCGAAGAACTCGCGCGCCGCGATGCCGAGCGCCATGCGCGCGAAGCCGCCGAGGCCATCACTGCTGAGCGTCTGGCTGAGGCCTCTGCCATCGCCCAGACCGAACTCGAATCCGCGCGCACCGCCGCCGAAGACGACCTGCGCAAACGTGAGGCCGACGCCAAACATCTCGCCGCCCAGTTCGCGGCCATGCGCCACGCCGACGAAGCCGCGGCAACCCCAGCGCCGGCTGCCACCGACACCGCGACCAGCACGACAGCGACCGAAGCCGCCGCCAGCGTCGACGAGGTCCCCAGCGACCCCGCCGGGCAGCCGCCGGCAGCACAGGCGCCCGTCGCCACCGCGCTGGCCACGCCCGCCACCGAAACGCCGGTAGCCCCGACCTCCCGCCTCGCCGAAGCCCCGCCGATGAAAGCCCTCAAGGGTTTGGGACTCGGTTCACGCCTGGCCAGCATGGCCAAGGCCACGCACGAACAGGCCGACCACTCGGTCAAGGTCGCCCCGCGCGAGCAACCCGATCCGCACGGTGCCAGCATCGCCAAAGACGGCAATGACGCCGAGCTGACCGCCGAAGATCGCAAGCGCCTAATCCAAGATAACATTCGCAAGAACCTGGCGATGGCGCAAAAGGTCCGCGACATCAAGGCGACCGAGCGCAACCGTCGCAAGCCCGGTTTCCAAACCATCGATCGCAGCAAGACCCCCGGCGGCCCCGCTGCCGCACGCGGTCCCAATGCGCGCACCGGCCCTGGTGGCCGTACCGGTCCCGGCGGTCCGCCTGGACGCGGTCCCCGTCGCGACAATCGCGATCATCGCACCGCATCGCCGGAAGAAGTGGACGAAAAGGGTCGCCTGATTCGCGGCCGTCGCCGTCCGCTGTCCACGGAAGAGCAGGATCTGTCGGGCAAGACCGAATTCGAAGTCTCGCTGCCCTGCACCGTGCGCGAGTTCTCCGAAGCCTCGGGCATGAAGAGCTCGGTCGTTATCGCCAAGCTGTTCATGGCCGGCATGATGGCCAACATCAACTCGGCCCTCGACAAGGATACCTGCGAGCTGCTGGCCCAGGAATTCAAGAAGACCATCACCTTCATCGAGGCCAAAACCGCCGAAGATGAATTGGTCGAAGAAATCGCCGCGCAGGAAGACAAGCCGGAAGATCTCGCGCCACGTCCACCGATCGTCCCCGTCATGGGTCACGTCGACCACGTCAAGACCTCGCTGCTCGACGCCATCCGCAAGACCCAGATCACTGCGGGCGAAGCGGGCGGCATCACCCAGCACATCGGTGCCTACACCGTCACCGCATCCAACGGCATGGAAGTGACGTTCATCGACACCCCTGGTCACCAGGCGTTTACCGCCATGCGTGCCCGTGGTGCGAAAATCACCGACGTCGCCGTCATCGTCGTCGACGCCGTCGACGGCCTGATGCCGCAAACCATCGAAGCCATCAACCACGCCAAGGCGGCCAACGTCGCCATCGTGGTCGCGATGAACAAGATCGATAAGCCGGAAGCCACGCCCGACGTGCAGGAGCGCGTCTTGCGCCAGCTCGCCGAGCAGGGCCTGCAGCCTGAAGAATGGGGCGGCGAAACCGGCGTCATGCGCGTCTCGGCCCTCACCGGCCAAGGCCTGGATGAACTGCTCGAACGCTTGGCGCTCGAAACCGAAGTGCTTGACCTCCAGGCCAACCACTTCGCCAACGCCACCGGCGTGGTCATCGAAGCGCACCGTCACGAAGGCCAAGGCGTCACTGCCACGCTGCTCGTGCAGCGCGGTAGCCTCGCGGTTGGCGATGTCGTCCTCGCAGGCGTCGGCTACGGCCGCGTCCGTGCCCTCACTGACTGGAAAGGCGAGCGCACCGCGCTGGCCGGCCCCAGCACCGCCGTCGAAGTCATCGGCCTCAGCGAACTGCCCAATGCCGGCGACCACTTCGTCGTCGTCGAAGATCTCAAGCAGGCCTCACAAGCGGCCGAAGCGCGCACGCATCGTCTGCGCGAGAAGGAACTCGCGGCGAAGTCGCGCGTCACCACCTCGGCCAACGTGTTCGGCGCCATTGGCGAACTGGGCAAGAAAGAGGTCAAGATCATCCTCAAGTGCGACGCCTCCGGCTCGCTCGAAGTCTTGCGCCACGCCATCGGCGAGCTCAAGACCTCAGAGGTCAGCGT
>CAYQAQ010000320.1:0-4136 GCA_964415495.1 uncultured candidatus Brocadiaceae bacterium
CACCAACGACGGCGGCACCCATTTGTCAGCCTTCCGTGAAGGCGTGCTCAAGGGCGTCAACGCCTTCGCCAACAAGAACTTTAGCGGCGAAGATGTGCGCGAGGGTATTTGCGGCGCGGTTGCGATCAAACTTCAAGACCCGGTCTTCGAATCGCAGACCAAGAACAAGCTCGGCTCCGATGTACGCACCTGGATCGTGCCGGCAGTCAAAGAGGCGATTGAAAAGTGGCTGCACACCAACCCGCAGGCTGCCGACAAGCTGATCGAGAAGATCAAGGCCAATGAGCGCCTGCGCACGGAGCTGTCCAAGATCAAAAAGGAAGCGCGCGAGCGCGCCAAATCCGTCGCCCTGCGCATCCCCAAGCTTCGCGACTGCGAAATCCATTACTGCGATGCCGAGCCCAAGTCGAGCAAGGGCAAGACCAAAGACCGGCGCGAAGAAACCGCGCTGTTCATCACCGAAGGTGATTCTGCCGGCGGTTCATTGGTCATGTGCCGCGATGTCGAGACCCAGGCGATTTTCACCATCAAGGGCAAGCCGCTGAACTGCTTCGGCCTGGGCCGCGACACGGTCTATAAAAACGAAGAGCTCTACAACATCATGTCGGCACTCGGTATCGAGAACGGCGTCGAAGGGCTGCGCTACAATAAAGTCGTCATCGCCACCGACGCCGACGTCGACGGCATGCACATTCGCAACCTGCTCCTGACCTTCTTCCTGCGCTTCTTCGAGGACATGGTCACCGCTGGCCACGTCCATATTCTGGAGACCCCCCTCTTCCGCGTGCGCAACAAGCAGCACACCACCTACTGCTACAGTGAATCCGAACGCGAAGACGCGATCAAGGTCACGCGCGGGGCCGAAGTAACCCGCTTTAAAGGCTTGGGCGAAATCAGCCCGAAAGAATTCGGTCAATTCATCGGCAATGACATGCGTCTGGTCCCCGTCGATATCGAGAGCCTGTCTGAAATCAGCAAGGCACTGGAATTCTACATGGGCAAGAACACGCCGCAGCGCAAGAACTTTATCATTGAGAACCTGATCTACGAGTTGAACTGATATGCCGCATCGGGTGCTGATTACCGGCTCCTCGGGGGCCATCGGTCGCGTTGCGGGTCGCGCTTTGCTCGCCGCTGGTCATCAGGTCCGCGGCTTCGACCACGGACCTGGTCCAGCTGGCGTCGAGCACGTCTTCGGCAACCTGCTCGACCGTTGGCGATTGAATGAGGCCGCGCAAGGCTGCGATACACTGGTCCATCTGGCCGCAACGCCCGATCAGGCCGATATGGTTACGGACTTGGTGCCGAACAATATTTCTGGCACTTGGCTCGCATTGGAAGCCGCGCGTGGCGTCGGCATGCGCCGGATCATTCTCGCGTCGACCTTGCGGGTCGTCGGCGGCATGGACCTGAAACGGCCCATTACGGTGGCTGACGGCTATGCCACCCGCGACGCATACGCCCTGAGCAAAGTCATGGTCGAGGAGATGGGCCGCCACATGCACCAGCAGCATGGGCTTTCGATCGTGTGCGCCCGTTTCGGCTGGTTCCTGCGCAGTTTTCACGAGGCGGAAGGCTATCGCGAGGCCCGTGCACGCGATGCGACCGCTGCCGATCGCTGGTATCTCAGCCATGACGACTGCGCCCGCTTCTTCGTCGCCGCGGTCGAACATCCGCAGGTCGACTTCGCGCCGGTCTTCGTCGTCAGTCATAATAACGGCCAGCGCCGGGCTGACATCGAGGGCAGTGGCGCCGCGATAGACTGGCGGCCGCGTGATTCGTGGCCCGATGGCACGCCTGCCGACATCACCGGCGAGACTCGCTGATGGCCAAGGCGTCATGGTACTCCCGAACGTCGTGGGCCGACAGTGACCGCGAAGCGTTCTACACCCAACTGCGAGCGGTCGTCGGTGCCAACGAGCAGGCAGCGTGTCTGCGCAAGCAGGCCGCCCATCTGCTCGCGCATGCAGGCAAACTGGGGCGTCGCGATGCTGCCGATCCGGCGGTCGATCAGTTGCTGGCCGGCGCGCGTGAATTGTACGAGACGTTCCTGGACTGGTTCAGTGACTCGGCTGAGCGCGCCTATGTGTTTGCCGCCCTGGGTGAGATCGAAGAACGCTGCGGTGCCGTCACGTTGGCGCTGAGCCGTTATCGTCAGGCACTCACGGCCCAGGATGGGACCACGCGCAGTACCAATGCCCATGTGCGATTCGCTCTCCTGGTCACTGATCGCGAGCTCATGGCACACTATCCGGAAGCCTTGGCGCTTCTGGAGCAGCACGCCCAGCCCCTGGTCTATCCCCTCGATCAATACCAGCATTGCGGCAGCCGCGCCCATTTGCTCGCCCAACGCGGTGATCGTGCGCTGGCTGTGCTCTGCGCTCAGGATGCCTTCGCGGCAACCAAGCACATCGCCGTCGATGAATCGACCTCCTTCCACCATCGCCTCGTCCATCTGGTCGAGACCGGCGGCCGCAAAACCTCTTCTGCAACGATCAACCCGAAACCAGAAAAAGACGAATGACGTACCTTGAACCGATGATGCGCCGGAATTTCCTCGAATACGCCTCCTACGTGGTGGTGGATCGAGCCATCCCCGATATCCGTGACGGCTGCAAGCCGGTGCAGCGCCGCATTCTGCACACGCTATTCACCATGGATGACGGCAAGTTCACCAAGGTCGCCAACGTGATCGGCGAATGCATGAAGTTGCATCCGCACGGCGATGCGTCGATCGGCGATGCCTTGGTGGTGTTGGCCAACAAAGGCCGTGCTCAAGGCAGCTTCGACCTCAGCTACTTCATCGAAAAGCAGGGGAATTTCGGCAATCTGATCACCGGTGACGGCGCTGCGGCTGCGCGCTACATCGAATGTCGGCTGACGCCGCTGGCCAAGGAGGTCTTGTTCAACCCGGCGCTGACCGCCACCTTGCCCAGCTACGACGGTCGCCGCGAAGAACCCGAATCGCTACCAGCCAAGCTGCCGGTGATCCTCATGCTCGGCACCGAAGGCATCGCCGTCGGTATGGCGACTTCGATCCTGCCGCACAACTTCGGCGAACTCTTGAAAGCGCAGGTCAAGATCCTCAAGGGTGAGCGCTTCAAGCTGCTGCCCGACTTCGCCACCGGCGGTCAGATGGACGCCAGCGACTACGAGGACGGCCGCGGCAAGGTCAAAGTCCGGGCCAAGATCGAAGCCGACGGCGAGAAGTGTGTCGTTATCAGCGAAATCCCGTGGACCACGACCACCGAATCGCTGATGGCCTCGATCGAAACCGCGGTGCAAAAGGGGAAAGTCAAGATCAGCGAGATCCTGGACAAGACCGGCGAAGACGTGCGCATCGAGCTGCACTTGCCGCGCGGGGTCAAGACCGACGAGGTCATCCCCCAGCTCTACGCCTACACCGACTGTGAAGTCTCGATCAATTCCAACATCGTCGTCATCCGCGACCGCAAGCCGTGGGAAACCACGGTCACCGCCGTACTGGAAGACTGCACCGAGCGGCTGCAGAAGGTCATCCGCGCCGAACTGGAACACGAACTCGACGGCCTGGTCAACAAGCAGCACTGGCTGACCCTGGAACAGATCTTCATCGAGAACCGGGTTTACAAGCGCATCGAAGACCAGACCACCGAGGAAGGCGTGCGCGGCGCGGTGTGGAAAGGTATGGACGCCTTCAAGGAGGGCTTCGTGCGTCCCATGGTCGACGAGGATGTCGACCGCCTGCTCGAAATCCGCATCAAGCGCATCTCGCAATACGACATCGACAAGAACCGCCGCGACATCGACGGCATCCTCAAGGCGCTCAAGGAATGTAAGGCCAAGCTCAAAGAATTGGTCGGCACCACCATCGCGTGGCTTGAAGACCTCCATGCGCGCTACGCCAAAACCTTTCCTCGGCGTACCAAGACCAAGGCGATTGAAGAGATCGATAAGAAAGCCATCGCCAGCGCCAACATCCGCCTCGGCTACGACGGCAACACCGGATTTTTCGGTAAAGCCGTCAAAGCCGGCGATCGCGAACTGAAAGTCAGTGAGTACGACAAGGTCATCGCCATCTTCGACGACGGTCGCTATCGCATTATGGCTCCGCCCGAGAAGACCGTGCTGGAAGGCAAGGTTGTGCGCTTAGAGGT
>CAYQAQ010000321.1:0-2777 GCA_964415495.1 uncultured candidatus Brocadiaceae bacterium
ACTGCTCGAAGCTGACGAGATGTGTCTGAATGGGCGGTTCTGGGACTGGCCCTCCAGAGGTCAGGCATTTCGCCACCATGACCCGTCATCGGCGAGCTCCACCCTTGATCAGACCGGTCCCGCTCCTCTGGTGGAGACCGATCCAGAGCGTCTTATGCTGCGCCTCGATGGTTGCGAAGCGCCCCTATTTCGAAATCCCCTGGCATATGCCGTCGGATCAGCCCGAGCGCATCATGAATGGTGCGACCAAGCGCCAGCTCCGTCGGAGCGGACTCGGCGAATATCTGCGCACGGTGGCGGCCTGTGCCCTGGCGGCACCGGTGGTCGCGGCGCGAATTCCCGCGGTATTGGCGGGGTTTCGCCCACGTCTGCCGACGGTACGTGATCTGATCGGTATCGCTGTTGATCCGGCGGCGGCCCCGGTTGCGGATCAAGTGGCTCTGGTCCGCGAATTGGGCGTGCGTCGCCTGCTGCTGCGCGCCCACGCCAGCAAACTCGATCAACTGCCGGCATTGCGCCGTTTCGCCGATGCGTTCAGCGGCTGCGAGATCCTGGTGGTGATCGTGCAAGATCGTGCGGCGGTCTGCGACCCACTGCGGTGGCGTCATGCCTGTCAGCGCATCGTTGCCACGTTTCACGGGCGCACGCGCGAATTCCAAATCGGCCAAGCACCGAATCGCACCAAGTGGGGCTGCGGCCATCTCGGCGATTACTTTCCGCTCGCTGAAGGCGCGATGGCGCTGCGGGAACGCTGGGATGATCTCGTGCTAGCCGGGCCAGGCATCATCGACTTCGAGCCCCTTGTCGCGGTGCGGGCATTGATCAATCTGCGCCGCTACCGTTTCGATGCCTGTGCATCGTTACTATATGTTGATCGCCGCGGCTCGCCTGATGCGACGCAATACGGCTGGTTTGACCTCCGCCGCAAAATCGCTCTGCAGGTAGCGGTGAACGGGTGCAGTCCGCGTTTGACGACGGCGGGCCGGCGTCGCTTGTGGCTGACTGAGACCAATTGGCCGTTGCAAGGCCTCGGTGAATACGCGCCAACCAGTCCCAATGAGTGTGTGAGCGAAGACACCGCGGCGGCGTATTTACGCGCGTATTATCGCACCGCGTGGGAAACCGGTGCGGTCGAGCGGGTGTATTGGTGGCAACTGGTTGCCCCAGGGTATGGCCTGGTCGATTCGCGTCATGGCCTGCGCCGACGACCGGCATTTACGGCCATGGCGGAAATATTGGCTGGTCGCTAGAGGGGGCAATCGTCGCCAACGTCGCTCGCTGGTCGTCCCGCGGCTTTCGCTCATCGCTCCGCATCCCGTGCAGGACGGTGAGTGTTAAAGCGCGCCTACTCACGTGCTGGTGCACTTCGCCACTCGCCGGTCTCTTAAATCGTAATCGAATATGCCCGTGTCGGATGTACGGTGGTCAAAATCGTATCGAAGACGGCAGCGGGAATCGGATCGTCGAGCGTCAAAATCACCAAGGCATCGCCACGGCCGTCGATGCGGCTGACTTCCATGCGTGCGATGTTGATGTGGTTTTCGCCGAGCAGGGTGCCGTACGCGCCGACCATGCCGGGACGGTCGGGATATTCCATCACGAGCAGATGGCCGCCAATGGGCAGATCGATGGGATAATCGTCGAAGCGCAGCACGCGCAGCTGGCCGTTGACCACCGCGCCGCCGATGCTGTGGCTGCCCTTGGCGGTGTGGGCGGTGATCGTGAGTTGGTCAGCCCAATCCTTCTGCTGATCGCTCGACGCCGAGGTCAAGGTCAGGCCGCGTTCTTTGGCGATCGCGGTGGCGTTGACGAAGTTGACAACCTGATCGCTGATCTCGGCCAGTGCGCCCTTCAGCGCGGCGACGGCGAGGGGGCGGGTGTCATAGCTGGCGAGTTCGCCACGCGCGGTGACCTCCAGCCCGGTGAGTGGACTGTCGAGCGTCTGTACCAGCGCCGCACCGAGCTGTTCGGCCGCGTTCAGGTAGGCGTCGATGGCAGGATCGATGCGCAGGTTGACGTTGACCGCGTTGACGATGCGGCCTTCGCTGAAATAGGCATTGAATTGCTTGGCGATGTCGACCGAGACTTTGACCTGCGCCTCTTCGGTGCTGGCCCCCAGGTGCGGCGTCAAAATCACATTCGGCGTGCCGAACAGCGGGCTGTCGGCCTCGAGCGGCTCGTTGACGAACACGTCCAACGCCGCGCCAGCGATGGTGCCAGCCTTAAGTGCCGCCGCCAAATCCGCTTCGTTGACGATACCACCGCGCGCGACGTTGACCAAACGCGCGCTGCGCTTCATCTGCGCGAGGCGTTCGGCATTGATCAGATTGCGCGTCTTGTCGGTCAGCGGCGTGTGCACGGTGATGAAATCCGCGCGGGCCAGCAGCTGATCGAGCTCGACGGCTTCGATGCGCATCTCGGCCGCGACTTCAGGGCTCAAGAAGGGGTCGAAGGCGATGATGGTCATGCCAGCGGCGCGCAGCACATCGGCGACATGCTTGCCGATCTTGCCCAGGCCGACGACACCCAGGGTTTTGCCGTGCAGTTCGACACCGGTGAAGCTCTTCTTGTCCCAGGTGCCCTGGATCAGTTTGGCGTGCGCCTGCGGCACCATGCGGGCGGCCGCGAAGATCATCGCCAAGGTGTGTTCCGCAGCGGAGATGATGTTGCCGAGGGGGGCATTCATCACGATCACGCCCAGGCCGGTCGCGACGGGGACATCGACGTTGTCGACGCCGACGCCCGCGCGCCCGACCATTTTGAGTTTCGGCGATCCC
>CAYQAQ010000321.1:2787-4126 GCA_964415495.1 uncultured candidatus Brocadiaceae bacterium
CTCGCGGGCAGGTACGGCCGCCACCACTCCGTCTTCGAGCACCTGCGCCGTGACCTGCGTCGCCGAGCGTACCACCAGGGCGTCGTAGCTGCCGATCACACTGACCAGTTCGTCTGCGCTCAGCTTGCGACTCTCGACCTGGTGCCCGGCGGCCTTCAGCAGGTCCAGGCCTTCTTGCGCCATGCCGTCAGTGATCAAGATCTTCGCCATGCCAACTCCTCAAGGTCGGGCCCGCGTCGCTGCGGGAAGAGGAGTGATCGGGCCGGGAGGTCCCCTGTCAAACCTTGGGCCCTTGGTAGTGCTATTTGCGTGCATCGGTCGACGCGACGCGATGCAAAATAGCAATGCTGTGCAGGGAGCACGGTCGTCACCTTGTGCCGTTCGGTCAGCAGAATAGGTTCGTTAGGACCCACATGGCAACGACCTATGAAATCCGCGATCCCATCCATGGGACCATCATCATCACGGAGGCCGAGCGCCAGGTGGTCGATCACGCCTGGGTTCAGCGTCTGCGCGCGATTCGCCAATTGGGCTTCGTGCATCTGGTCTATCCGGGCGCGGTGCACGATCGCTTTCAACACAGCCTTGGCGTCATGCATCTCGCTGGCGAACGCTTCCACCGGCTGTGGCGTGAGGGCGGTTTCCCGGATGTCGACGAAGGCGACCTGGTGTACGCCCATCAGGTGCTGCGCTTCGCCGGCCTGCTGCACGACATCGGCCATCCGCCGTTCAGTCATTCTTTCGAGCCCTGGTTGCCCCCGGTCGAGCGCCTGTGGCTGCCGGCCGATTGGTATCGCGCCGGATGCAAGCCGAGTCGGCGCAAAGCCACGCATGAGGATGCCTCGCTGGCGCTGATCCACGGCCTCGGGAAAGCGGGCGCCATCGATCCCGATCTCGCCCGCGATGTCGCGGCTGTGCTGTCGTCAGCGGTGCGCCGCACGCACCGGTTGGCGAACCTCGGCAGTCTGGTCGGCATTCTGCGCGCGCTGGTCAGCGGTGAACTGGACGCCGACCGCTGCGACTATTTACTGCGCGACAGTCATTTCTCGGGCGTGCGCTACGGCATCTACGACCTCTCGCGCCTGATGGCATGCGAGACGGTGGTGACGGGGCCCGATGGTCCGGAACTCGGTCTGGACGTGCACGGCGTGCACACCTTGGAAGGCTTGCTGCTCGCGCGCTATCACATGTTCCTACAGGTGTACTTTCACAAGACCCCACCGGCCTTCGAATATTATCTCGAACAGGCCATCGAAGCTGGCGAAATCGCCGTCGATCTCAGTCGCGGCATTGAAGATCTGGTGCAGTGGCGCGATGACACCGTGCTCATGCGCCTGCA
>CAYQAQ010000322.1:0-264 GCA_964415495.1 uncultured candidatus Brocadiaceae bacterium
TTCACCCTCTTTTCGGCATCATCGAGGTGGCGAACGAGATCAAAGTGAGACAAAAAGATCCCAGACGTCGCAATTAAATCTCGATATTTTCGTGCAGTTTCGTCTAAGACGCTTTCCTTTATGCTGGCTTCTAGAGCGATGAGTTTATTGTACTGCGCCCAAACAACAGGCAGGCGCACATATTCGAGATCTGTAGATAGGGCGGTAACCAATCTCATCAGAGTCTTCGCGGCATCCGATTCAGGGGTATTTGTTCCTCTTTCA
>CAYQAQ010000322.1:274-4124 GCA_964415495.1 uncultured candidatus Brocadiaceae bacterium
GCTGACTCCATAATATACGCCTGAAAGGCCCTCAAATAGGGACGAAGCTCCTCTGGTTTGGGTCGCGTCCAAAGAGGAACTGAAATCAGTCCGTTTCGCATCACGGATGCCTACTGCCACCGCAACGGGATCACGCGGATCAACCACTGTTCCTAAAGCATGTTTGGCAGTCAGCCAGCCGATTAATCCTGTCTGACAAGCAACCACTGGCAGTGCAGCTTGCGCCGCCTGCATTAACACCCCGCTGGATTGGTAAAAATCAAGGTAACCCAACCAAACCATATCGGCCGCAGCAAAAGCCGCTGCCTCGTCGGCATCATCGGCCCAGCGCGCGTGCACCGCCATACGACCAGAGCGTTGCGCGGCGACCACCGTTGGATTACTGGCCTGGGCCTGAGCCGTCGCATCCCAAGAGCCAAGCACCAGCACGCTGACATCCTCTGGCCACGTCGACTGAGCCATCGCTGCGGCTATTTCAGGCACGCCTTTGCGGGAATTGATGGCGCCAAATACCAGTAAAATTCGTCCCGTAAGCGGTAGTGAGAAATGACGTCGAGCATCTTCTCGTGCGCAGGAGTGCTGCGGCTCGGCTGGATCTCCCAAATGAACACAGCGCCCCGAAACCGCCGGCCAACGAGCCTCAGCCCAGATTGGCAAAGTTTCATCGAGTGCCAATAATTGACGCAACTTTTTATTGCGCAAAGTGCGACCAAACAGCCATTTCGACACCCCGGCACCACGTGCCACCGGAGCTGCAATCCCAACATCTGGATGATGAAAATTCGGCTGCATGGTAATGCCTACCCACGGCTGAGCTGCAAATGGTGAGCCCAGCAAACCAATCGCTAACAAGCAATAATCGCCATACGGCAAAACGACCACGTCACCGCGCTGGGTGCTGGACAACGTCCGCCAGTACGCAGCAAACCAGCGGCGCCAAGCGATTTTAGCCCGAAAACCACGCTGCGTGGCTAACCACGCGACCTGATTATCAGCATCCGGCATAACCAAGGTTTCCACCATTGAACGAACTTCTGCAAATGCGGGATGCACACAGCTGGTAGCACAGGTGCTTAACAGCACGCGATGACCTGCATCGCGTGCCGCACCCGCAATACGACGAACGAACACCAACCGATGTCCACTTGCCAGTGGTTCCACGATATGGATCAGCATGGATCCACCTGTGACTTTGGCGCAGCTGGAATAATTCGCGCTGGGACACCGACTGCAGTTGCGCCATCAGGCACATTCATAAGCACCACCGCACCAGCCCCAATTGCCGCCCGAATCCCGATCCGAAAATCTCCGGCAGCAATAATTTTGCAGCCAGCTCCAAGCACCGCGTGGTCGCCAATAATTAAAGTAGTCAACGGCACATTGCCGCGAGGTCCGGTGCGCTGGCCGAGGATCACCTGCGGGTGAATTTCCACACCATCGCCAATGACAGACCGATGGTGTACCACGACACCGCTGCCCCAATGCTTAAAGACCACCCCATGACCGACTCGTACTGCTGGAGGTAAATCACAACCGGTGCACACATAATTAAGCCGATGCAGTAGGCCAGGCACCAGCGGAATCCGAGCCCGATAGAGGGCATGCGCCAGACGATGAATCAGCAGCGGGTTGAACACACGTAGACTCCTTTCGTCGGCACGGTTCTGTAACAGATACCGGTTAAGCAGGTATCTGCTCCGGATACCTTTACATGAGCGGTGAAATCTTCATGAAATCACCGTGAAGCTGGAACTTCGCTAGATTCCTGCCGTCTCCGGTAGGGAGGGCTAGCTGGGATCCCGAGCACGCAGGTGTGTTACGCACTGGTGACATTACTACCGCCCTCCGCAGGAAAGCGCAAGCTGAGAAGCAGGACGACATAGGTACAGGTCGCAAACATGCAGGCAATCAACTGCGCCCAAGCCAACCCCAAAGCCGTCGCAGGGATAAAAATTAAGGCTCCAAGTGCAATAGTTGCGTACACCGCAGTAGCTGCAGCATTGCGCCACGGTTGTCCGGCCCCTGTGATAGCCGCGCCCAAGACATTGTTCAGTGCCATCGGCAGTGCCGACCAAGCCAGTACGATTAAAACGGTCGAGCCGCCAGAAAAGTCTTTACCAAATAACGCCAACATCATATCGGCGCTCAAGGCCACCACCCCAGCAATAGCCATCGCCACGGCCCCGGAAATCGCCAAAGCAATGACGCAGGTGCGATTAAACGTCGGTCGGTCCCCCCGTCCCCGTGCGTCAGCCAACGTCGGTAGGCTGGCGGTCACGAACTGCATGGGAATGAAAATAATCAACATACGCCAGGTATTCCCGGCGTTAAAAATACCCAGTTCAGCAAAATCGGCAGTACGCACCAACCACGCCGAAGACAACCAATTTACCGGAATAACCATCGCCGAAGCCAGCGCGGTTGGCATGCTGAAACTGACCATTAAGTGCCATTCTTGCCACCACTGATGCCCATCAATACGCAAGCCAGCCTGCCCCATGGTCAACGTGACCACACGCGTAGACCACGCGAGAACCACGGCCTGAGCCACGACCATACCAACCACAGCACCGATCAAACCAAACCAGATCGCGCCCAGCCAAATCGCCGGCAGCGCGGCAATACCGGCAACAATATTCACTTTGGCCAGACGGGCGAAATTCCCACAACCGGTAATGATCCCGGATTGGATTCCGAACAGCACATTGAGCGGGATTAAGGCCGACCCAAGCGCTAACGGCAGCGTCAGACTTGGGTCTTCAAAGACGGTTCCAGCAAACCACCACGATGTTCCGGCCAAAAATAGGGAAAGTGCGATGCCCGCACTGCCGCCAGCCCACATTAAAGCACCAGCAAGGCGACCAGCCCGCGCAGGATCTACCTGTCGTAAGCGCGACACCCACGTTGTCGCTGTGAGTCCAAGGCCAAAACCTGCGATCACACCCAGAAGGCCAACGGTATTAAGAATTGCCCCGAGACGGCCAAAATCGCTCTTTCCCAAGGCCCGCGCGGCTAAAAACATGCCTACAAATGCACCGCTGCGAGCGACCACGCTGCCAGTCATGGTCCAGGCAAAGCCGTGGATCAGGCGTCGCAACGCCGATAGCGGAGCCACCGTCATTGCACATCATGAATGGCAGTTGGGCCCAATAAACGAAGCCGAATCAATGAAGAAACAAACAAGTTGACGCTGGTCATAGGGAATAAAATTGCAACCCAGTGATAATAATCGAAACATGCGAATGGTAAAGGCGATGGATTGGAACCATTTACCTCTCCCAGTCAAGGAGTGCCGAGCCGCTCATTGAAGCATCATTTTTCCAATACTGCAATTTGGTTCGCTACGTAAGTAGTTGACCTGAAAAAGTACTCAACCATTTGCCAGTAAAGGACGTATATAAGTTCGACCATTCGCTGGATGCCCAGAAAAGTCAGAACCCCCAGGAAACCTGGTCTATACGATGTAGTTAGTCTTGGCCGCCTGAAGCCTAATTCGCAGCAGTCGATATTGGCCCCGGACTTGTTGCTGATGCTGGACCCGAACCACAAGCTGGTTCGCTTAGCGGAGCAGCTGCCGTGGGATGCGTTGGAAGCCGATTTGGCTGATTGCTACGCAACGATGGGTCGCCCGTCGATCCCGAACCTTGCGAAAAATATCTACGATGGCCACACCGTCGGCGAGCTCACGGAGTAGATGCGTTGGATGACCGGAAAAGATCCAAAGACCGTGGTCGGGGATTGGGGCTACAAGGGGGGCTGAAATCGCTGCCAGCCTGAAGGCCGATGGCAGCGAACTGGTGACGCCGGTGGAATACAAACGCACCGACAAGCATACCCCAGCCGGACGCCG
>CAYQAQ010000323.1:0-4119 GCA_964415495.1 uncultured candidatus Brocadiaceae bacterium
CGACGGGAGGGGTTTTCGGATGTGCCCTGAGTGCGTGCGCTCGCACGCAGGATAATTCCCGCTCAATCCACGATGATAACGCGCGCGGGCGTAGGCGCGGCACGAATCGCACGGGCACCAGGATCCGGTGTGGCACGACCTGCCGCTGTTCTACGAATACTTCCACGCCGACACCGGCAAAGGCCTGGGGGCAAGCCACCAAACCGGCTGGACCGCGCTGGTCACCGAATATCTTGGCGGCATGGCAGGACCAGCGGGGCCACACGAGCAGACCTGAGTGCACGCGCTTGTTGATCCTCAACGAGCAGAATGCTGGAAACATGACGATTACGCCGCTGAGGCTGACGCATCCCGCTCCTCTGCCGCTGACGAACGGGCAGCGCAGCGTGTACGGCCTCGACTACGTCAGCATCGCGGCTGGGCATCCGCTCCATCTGGAAGTGCCTCCTGGCATTGCCGGACCGCAGATCCTGATCCTGGTACCCAGCGTCGATAGTCGGGAGCGGTTGACGTTGCGGCTGACCTGCGAACGGGCTGGAACGGCGGCCGAACTCACGACGGTGACGCTGGCCTTTCCCACCGTGGGTGAGCGACTGCGTATTCCGCTGACGTCGGTGCCGACCGGGATCATGACGGCCGAGCTGATTGGACCGGGCGTGCTGCATCTGCTGTGGGCTCCGGCTGGTCACGAGAACCGGATCGCTGTCGCGCCGCATCTGATCGCCACCACGCCACCACCCCTCGACGACGCAGCACGGGTGCATGCACTGGGGATTCATTTGGCTTCACCAGCGGCTTGGGGTCTGTGGGGCTGGATGACCGGATGCGTTTATGATGCGCTCGATGCATGGGGTGAGCGCGATCCCCACTGGCACACGGTGCTGCGCGCGCATCTCGCGCACTCGCTGATTGATGACGACCTGCGCTACGAATCACCGCGCTCGCAGATCGCCGATGGGCATGAGGCCGATGTTGAAATGTGCCTGCCCTTCGCCGCTGTCGCACGCTATGCACCGGGACATGCTTCACTGGAGCGACTGCGCCGTTTCGCCCGCGGCCATACGGCGGATGGTGCGATCGGTGGTGCAACCCTGAGCGCAGAAGGCAGCTATACCGTCGCCTGGCCGCTAATGGGTCTGGCCGACCATGATCATGATGACCACTGGCGTGAGTTGGCGTGGACCAACTTGCGCTTGCGGCGCGATCGGTTGTGGGCGGATGGCGCGCTGCATTTGCGCCATGGCCCGCACGGACATACCTATCGCGGCTGGTCGCGCGGCGTCGCGTGGTATCTGCTCGGACTGGTGCGTAGCCTGACTGCGGTTGCAGCATCGGCGCGACCGGATGATCTGGTCGACGAAGCTGGCCGTGCCTTGGCCTGGGCGGCCCAGCATCAGCGCGATGATGGGTTGTGGGGCAATTTTCTGGAGGAAGCGCAGCTCGATGCCGACACCTCGGGCTCAGCGGGCATTGCCGCGATGCTTGCGCTCGCCGCACGAGCAGATCTGCCGGGAGGTGATCGCCCGCGTGCGCTGCGCTGCTGGCAGGGGCTGGCGACCCGCGCCGATGCCACCGGTTTCCCGATCGGCGTCGCACCCAACAACAAAGCCCAGGGTGGCGAAGATCTGCAACGCCAGCCGGACCGATCGAGCCTGCATTTCGGCCTCGGTCTCGTCGCCCAGCTTGTGGTGCAGCTCGATCTCGTGCCGGGAAAGTAATCGCGCTTCTAACCTCGGGGGAGAGCCTCCAGTTTGCGCCCGGGCCCCGGCTAGAGTATGCTCCTTGCGTGACCCTCACTGCGAACCTGCCCAAGCCTGTCCTTGACGAGCTGTCCCTTCTTCTCAAAGAGCATCGGCTGGAGCTTCCGGTCCTACCGGACGTGGCTGGCCAGGTCGTAACCCTTTGCAATCAAGAGGCCTGCGACGCCAAGCAGCTCGCCGGACTGATTACCCGCGATCAGGCCATGGCCGGCAATCTGATGCGCCTGGTCAACTCGCCGCTCTACGCGCCGCCGACCCCGTTGGTGTCGCTGCAGCAGGCCATTGCCCGCCTGGGCATCAAGCGCATCCGCGAGATCGCCCTGATCATCGCCTGCGAAGCCAAAGTCTTCTGCGTGCCCGGCCACGAGACCTGGGTCGCGCAGCAATTCCGCCACGCGCTCGCGGCGGCTGCCTTCGCTCAGGAGATCGCGCGCAGCAAACGCTGGAATGTCGAAGAGGCCTTCCTGTGCGGCTTGCTGCACGATGTTGGCCGGCCGGTGTTGCTACAAACGCTGATCGATCTGCACACGCGCCATGGCTGTGCCCTCGATGACAACGCACTCGATCATGCGATTGACCGTTTGCACGCGTACGTCGGCAGTCAGCTCGTCACGGCCTGGACCTTGCCCGCACGGTTGTCTGAAACCATTCACCATCATCACCACCCGGACACCTCCGAAGCGACGCGTGAACCCGCGACCCTGACCGCCTTCGCCGATGACTGCGCACATTGGCTGCTTGGCGATGACGCTCCCGGCAGCCGGCCGGTGACGCGTGAAGACATTCTTGCCCATCCCACGCTGGGGCCGCTGAATCTCTATGCCGATGATGTCGACGGCCTGTTGGCGAAAGCCGATGGCATTCGCGCCATGATTGCGGCCGTGGTGCGGCCATGAGCGACCTCCATGACTTCGACGTCATCATTATCGGCGGCGGTCCCGCCGGTCACAGCGCCGCATTGACCGCAGCGGCGGCCGATAAACGCGCCTTGCTCATCGAGCGCGAACAGGCCGTTGGCGGTGCCTGCGTCTCGCATGGCACGATCCCGTCGAAGACGCTGCGCGAAACCGCCGCGTCGCTGATGTCGTTTCCGCACCGCACGGGCGGGGTGTTCCAGGTCGCGATGCGTGATGATTTGCAGCTCGAAAGCCTCATGGCGCGCAAAGAGGCCGTGATCCGCGCGCACCAAGCGACCATGGGCCGCGAGTTGGAAGAACTTGGCGTCACGCGCTGGCATGGCCGCGCACGCTTTGTTGACGCGCATCGCGTCAGCGTCGAAGGCGTCGATCGCCAGGTGCACGAAGCCACTGCGCCAATCATTTGCATCGCCACCGGCTCGCGCCCGCGCAATCCGCCCGGCATCGATGTCGATCACACCACTATTCTCGACAGCGATTCATTCCTCTCGCTGAGCTATCTGCCGAAGACACTGGCCGTGCTCGGCGCCGGCGTGATCGCCAGCGAATATGCCAGCGTCTTCGCGACGCTTGGCGTGCAGGTGACGATGCTCGATCGCGGCGACCGGCCGCTGGGGTTTCTCGACCGCACGCTCACCGATCGCTTTGTGCAAGCCTTTACTGCCGCTGGCGGCACCTACCGCAGCGGCCTCAAACCCGTTACTGCGACCTTCGATGGCGTCTGCGGTGTCGAGGTCCATTGCGAGGACGGCACCGTCATCGCCGCCGAGAAAGTCCTGTGCGCCTTGGGCCGCTTGGCCAACCTCGAAGGTCTTGCTCTGGAACTCGCTGGCCTGAAACCGACCGACCGCGGTCTGCTGACGGTGGATGCGAATTACCAGACGTCCGTACCGGGCGTGTATGCGATCGGCGATGTCATTGGGCCGCCGTCGCTCGCTTCAGCTGCACTCGATCAGGGTCGCCGCGCAATCTTCCATGCTTACGCACTCGGCGAAGGCAATCCGCCCGACACCACGCCGATGGGCATCTACACCATTCCCGAACTCGCGGCGGTCGGCCTCACCGAAGAACAAGCCACCCAACAGCACGGCAGCTGCCGCACCGCGATCGTGTCCTTTGCCGATCTGGCGCGCGGCCAAATCGCGGCCAATCAGGATGGCTTACTCAAACTGGTGACTGACGCCGACGGCAAACGTCTGCTCGGCGTGCATGTCGCTGGCGAAGGTGCGGCCGAGTTGGTGCACCTCGGGCAAATGGCCCTGCTGGCGCACTGGACCGTCGATCAGCTTGTGGCCACAACGTTCAATTTTCCGACCCACGCCGAAGCCTATCGTGTCGCCGCGATCGAGGTGATCCATCAGCGGCGTCTCATTCGTGCAGTAGTAAAATGAGGACAGGTGTCCGGCCTAAAGGCCGCTTCGCTGCGTACACCTGACCTCATT
>CAYQAQ010000324.1:0-4113 GCA_964415495.1 uncultured candidatus Brocadiaceae bacterium
CACGGGGCCGGCGGCGAGGGGGCCGACGAAGGCGATGGCTGCCGTGGCCGCGCGAAGCGGCAGGGTCGACACGACGACGCGCAGGGCCGAGAGCAGACCGCGCATCAGGCCTTCCGGCGATGGCGAGCCGCCCGCATCGCGTTGAATGCGAATGACCAGACTTTCGAAAACCAGCGCCAGGAGCAGCGGTTGCAGCACGATCCAGGTGGTCATCGCGGCGAAAATGGCGGTGGCGATGGCGAGCAGCCAGCGCAGGATTAACTGCCACCAGACCAGATCGGGGTCGGGCCGCAGGCTCAGCACGGTCAGCACGCCGATGCCGAGGCACACCACGGCAACCACGACCATGATCAGCAACGGCCAGCCCCACCAACGCGGGGTACGCGCGAAGTCGATGGTACCTTGGATGGGCCACGGCATGCTTGCCATGCCACCATGATTCCAACGGACTCGATTTTGCCAACCCCGATCGACCAACTGCCGGACAGCGCTTTGGTGCGCGTGGTGGCGGCTGTGCCGTTGCTGGATGCGACGGCCGGCGCGGCGGTCCTCAGCGGAATTGCCAAGCTTTTCGCGCAATTTGCGCGCGAGGACCGCGTGCAGGCGTGGTCAACGGCCATCGTCGCCGATGGCGCGGTCGTAATCGCCGCCTGGACCGGCGGGCCGTTGAGCGGCTGTTCGCACGACAAATTGCATGGCGTGCTCGCGCATCATGAGCGCGACGGACGGGCGCTGCTGACGACGCCGCCCATCGCCGTGGCTGCCGCGGACGGTTGGCGCCTGGGCACACGCGCGGATCTGCGTGCGTGGATCGCCAGTGGTGCTATCACGGCGGCATCGACGTATCTCGATCGCACGGTGAGCACACTCGGCGAATGGCGTGCACGCGGCCTGAGCCGACTCGATGCCAGCCCGCTTGCGCGCCTGCTGTCAGCGTAACGCGGGGAGCTTGGCCGTTTCGCCGACGCCCTGCAGGCGCTTCGCCATCACGAAATCCTGCATCTCGAAACCGCCGCCAATGTCGGTGTCGGTCACCGAGCGCAGCAGGAATCCCAGTTTGATATAGAAGTTCATGGCGTGGACGTTGAGCCGATTCACGGTCAGCACGAGATGGGTGCGGTCGAGCGCCATGACGCGGCCTTCGGCCGTGTCCATCAGCCGATGGCCGATACCCAGGCCTTGCAGGTCAGGACGGATGTACAGATTTGTGAATCTGCGCCTCGTCAGCGTCCTCGACCGATAATCCGAACGAGAGGAAGGCCGTCGGCTGGTCATCTAGGTGCGCGATGAGAAAGCGATGACCGCGTTGCGCTTGGCGCTGCAACGCCGCACTGGCCTAGCGTTGTTCGAGCATGTACTCGATCCGCTCGCGACTGAGGAAGCCTGGATAATTTGAGCGGAAGGCCGCCGCCGCGATGGCGGCCATGGGCCGAAAGTCGGCCTCGCTGGCGTCGCGTACGGTCAGGCGGTGACTGGCAGAGGCGCTATCCATGGCCGCCATCGTGTGGCATCGTGCTCCGGCAGCTCGTGTGAGGTTGGTGGTTCGGGCCGGTCCCAGCCTCGGGCGCGAACCGGAGGGCATCGCGTCCGACCCCGTCACTCGTCGTTCGTCACGCGTCGGTCGCTGCATCGCTCCGCATCACCGTGCGGGGGTGTGGTGTGGCATGCTCATCCCCCAAGCCGGCTGACACCCTGGAGGACGGAAACCGCCCAAACGGGAACTCGAAGCGATCCGACGACCGACGCGGGACGATCGGCGACCGACGAGCGACCACCTGCGAAGCCCCTGCACAAAAAGCCGCCCCACGGGGTTACCGTGGGGCGAACTATGGGGTCCTTGACGGGACTTGAACCCGCGGCCTCAAGAGTCACAATCTTGCGCTCTAACCAACTGAGCTACAAGGACCGTATGTTGGAGGGGCGGAGGGTAGGCGCCGCTCACGAACGGTCAAGCGATGGGCAGCGATGAGGGTTGTTTTGTTTGCCCAGCGGTTGGCGCCCTCGCCACGCAGCGGCAGACTCCCGCAATGCTGCGCTCCCTACTCCTCGCTCTGGTCCTCGTTCCCGTCCTCATGGCCGCACATGATCCCGCCGGCCCGCTCGATTTCACCCTGCGGGCGAACGACGGCAGCCCCTATGCCCTGGCCCAACATCGCGGTCAGGTCGTGCTCCTGGTCAATGTCGCCTCGCGCTGCGGGCTGACCAAACAGTACGCCGCCTTGCAGGCGCTCTACGAGGAACATGCTCCGGCTGGCCTGGTCGTCATCGGCATCCCCGCTAACGACTTCATGGGCCAGGAGCCGGGCACCGATGCCGAAATCGCTGCATTCTGCTCGACCACCTACGGGGTCACCTTCCCGCTGATGGCCAAGGCGTCGGTCAAGGGCGATGCGATCGACCCGCTCTACACGTGGTTGACCATCAGCAGCCCTTTTCCCGGTCCGATCGGCTGGAATTTCGCCAAGTTCCTGATCGGCCGCGATGGCACGGTCGTCGCCCGCTTTGAGCCTAAGGTTACGCCGTCGGATTCCGCATTGGTCGCGGCGGTCACCCAGGCCTTGGCGGCACCGGCACCCTGATCAGCGCTCTGCGAGCCTCAGGGAATATGGTTTACGCCAAATAATCGTTGATCTGTTTCGCCAAGTCGTGGAAGCCGCAGTGCTCGAGCACGGAGGAAATCACCGTCGCATCGTCGGCCAACCCCGAGATCGGTTCGAGATCCGGATTGGCATCGTCATCGAGCACGAAATATTCGACGCCGATGCGCAGCCACTCGCGCTTGTTGTTGTCGAGCTGGGGATAGGTCTTCAGCGCTTCGGCTAGGCAGCGGGCGAGCAGCTTGGCCAGCTCCATGTTGACCTCTTCCTCGGAATCGAGCAGGAAGCGGCCGAGGTGGAACGCGAGGCGGTCGCGCATGCGCCGGGCCTCATCCGCGCGCTGGTTAGCACGGATGCGCTGGCACGTGGCCTGCTGACCGGGGCTCAGCAGGATCGGACCATTGACGGCGAGCAGCGGGTCGGTTTTGGGTCCCATGCGTGGTATCCTCAGCACCGGGACGCGCGGTCCAGGGCGGCCTTTCGGCGCAAGGGTCGCGTGGGTGACGGGGCTGGACCGAGCCCAACGCCGCGCGATGGTGGCGCGCATGGACGAGGTGTGGGAGGACGAGGCGCGCGAGGAAGACCTGCCGGATGTCTCGGGCATGACCCCGGTGCGCCGCGTGGTGACCCGTCGTGAACGCACCGATCCCGTCGAGGCCCTGCGCCATGGCTGGGGCTATGACGCCTTCCGCACGCATCAGCGTGCCGCCGTCGATACCGCCTTGGCCAAGCGCGACAGCCTGGTCGTGCTGCCCACCGGCGGCGGCAAGTCGCTGTGCTATCAAGTGCCCGCCGCCTGCGGCGCTGGCTTGGTCGTGGTGGTGTCGCCGCTGATCGCGCTGATGGATGATCAGGTTGCAGGCGCGCGTGAAGCCGGTCTGACCGCCGGTGCTTTGCACAGTCATATCAGCGGCGCGGAAAAGGCGCGTTTGCGTGAGCAGGCGCGGGCTGGCGCACTGCATCTGCTCTACGTCAGTCCCGAGCGCTTATGCGTCGGTGATCTGCTCGGCGAATTTGCTGACTGCTTAGCGCTGATCGCGGTCGACGAAGCGCACTGCGTGTCGCATTGGGGCCACGACTTCCGTCCGGAGTTCCGCCAGCTCAAGCCGCTCTTCGATCGCGTGCCGCAGGTGCCGCGCATGGCGCTGACCGCGACCGCGACGCCGCAAGTGCAGGACGACATCGTCGTTGGCTTAGGGCTGCGCACGCCGAATCGTCTGATCGGCCACATCGATCGACCGAACTTGATTTTTCGCGCCCAGCCGCGCCACGACCAGGCTAAACAAGTGGTCGAAGTGATCCGCCGGCATCCGAGCGAAGGCGGCATCGTCTATGCGCAGACGCGCAAAGAGGTCGATCGCCTCGCGGCGCGGCTGCAGAAGGACGGCGTGTCTTGCGCGGCGTATCATGCCGGGCTGGATGCGGCGATCCGGTCGCGCGTACAAAGTGATTTCGTCAACGAACGCGTCGACGTCGTTGTCGCCACCATCGCCTTTGGCATGGGCATCGATCGCTC
>CAYQAQ010000325.1:0-4096 GCA_964415495.1 uncultured candidatus Brocadiaceae bacterium
CACCATGGAATCGGCGACCGACAGCGACACGGTCGATGAGGCCGCCGTCGTCGCCGCCATCACGGCTCGCGGGGCCATCTCGGTGATCCCCTCAGTGACCTTAGGCACGGCATTCCAGTGGATGTCATTGACGGTAGCGGATGCCGAAGTCGATCTCATCGACATCCAGGCCTACGTCGAATGGAAGCCCTTCGGTACCTTCGGTGTCATCGCCGGCTATCGTTACTTCGATGTCGCCGTGGCGATTGATGACGACGATAAGCCATCGGCCATCGACGCCACGATTGGCGGACCCTTCGTCGGACTCGTGGCGAGCTTCTAAGCACTTCGAGAGGCGGTGTGACTCAGCCTTTCGCTGGCCACACCGCGCCCGAGCGTGGCGTATCGAGACGATAATCGGTATAGGTGCGACTGAAAAAGGTCTCACCAAGGCGCTGCGCGGCGAGCACAGCGTCCTCGGGATCGCGTTCGACCTCGCCGCGTCGAATACCGACGCCGCGCACCACGCCGACGAAATCACTGTGCGTGTAGCGCGCATATTCCTGAATCTGATGCACGATGCCGAGGCTGGCACCGGGATAGGTTTCTTCGGAAGCGAGCGCCAAACCAATGCGTTTGTGCGCCATGCCGCTGATGACTTCATTCGAGCGCGGACACGAGGCCGCGTACCAGCAGAAGGTGCGATCGAAGAAAGCCTTGGTCTGCGCCGACATGCCATACCAGTAAATCGGCGTACAAAAGACGACGCCATGCGCCGGTAAGAAGTCATCGAAAAACAGCGCCTTAAAGCCATCGGCGATCGCGCAATCGCCATCGGCCTGCCGACAGGTGCGGCAATCACGCAGGAAAGCATAGTGCAACGTAACGGAGGTTATACGCTGTTTTCGCAGCAGGCCAGTGGCCCGCGGTCCCAGAGGGGCTGTTCACGCAATGAAAAGGAAAATTGCGTGCTGGCTCGCGCTGCCACTCGCGACACTGCAGGGGAACCCGGAATCATCTCATGAGTCTTTCTGCCCCCCTGACCGCTGAACAAGTTCGCGCCCTGCTCGCCGAGGGCGCGCAACCCACTCCCGAGGATATTGTGCAGATCCTGCGCTATCTCGTGAACGGTCAGACTGAGCTCGAAGGCCGGGCGCGTCAGCTGAAATCGACCGTGGGCCGCTTGAGCCGCTAATTGAGCCGCTAACCGACCGCATCGGCTTGTTCGTCGAGCACGCTCACGAGCAACGCCCGCGCGCACCGCAGATCGTCGAGCACCGCCGGAATCTCGCGTCGTGCTTCGCGCGCAGTGATAGCGTCCAGGGCCGTGGGAATGCTGGCTAAAATCGGGGCGTTATCGCGCGTTTCCATATGCCGTTTGATCAGCAGGACGAAATTCGGGGCGAGCAGCAATTGTTCGACCCGGCGACCCTGCTCGCTGTCGAGCACGCGAGCGCGGTTGGCGGCAATCAGACACGTGATCATCAGCGTTCGCACCAGATCGGCCTCCTTCGGCAGCGTAGGAAGGCGTGTCCCAACCCAAAGCCTGGACTGTCGGCACCGCGACGGCTTGTGCCCTACAGGGCGCTCACCGGCGTGGGCTTCGTCAAAGAGGGTTGCAGACAGCACTGAGTCGGCACCATGCTGACAAACCCCCGAAACCCCCATGACCGATCTCAACCACTTCAAAGATTTCTACGCCACCTTCATGACCGCCATGAAAGCCGGCGATGAAGCCGCCTTACGGGCGATCTTGCCGTCCACGGTCGAGGATGATCACGCCGCATTTTTGATGCAGCTCAATCAAGCCCTCGCCCACGAAACGGCAGAACCCGTCTTCGCCTGTGATGGCACCTGTGCGACCGCGACCTACCAGATGGAATCCGAGGACGGCACCGAAACCATGACGCGGAGCTTTTGGTGGCATGAAGGCCGCTGGGTCAGTTACGACCCCAACGAGCCGGAGTAGGAGTAACTGCAGCGAAAGTCCGACCTCTGCTGGGCTGCCTGACGCCGCTTCCGTCGCGGATCGAGCCGCAGTAGCCTGCAGGCGACATGCAGATCGCCCCGCTGTCTCCGGTCGTACCGGCACCGTCCCGGGTGTCGGCGACGCCATCACCGGACTCCGCTGCGCCGCAGGCTACATCGCGCAGCGCGCCCGCCGACGCGGCCGATCATGACGCCACGCAGGATCTGGCGACGCTGCGGCAGATCACTTCGCTGCGCCAACGCGACCGCGAGGTCCGCGCCCATGAACTGGCGCACCAGATCGCGGGCGGTGCCCATGCCGGTGCGCCCACCTATATCTATGCCACCGGTCCCGATGGCCGCCGCTATGCGATTGGCGGCTCGGTGCCGATTGATGTCAGTCCGGCCAGTTCGCCAGAAGCCACCGTTGCCAAAATGCAGCAGGTCCGTCGAGCCGCCTTGGCTCCGCAGAATCCCTCGGCTGCTGACCGCGCCATCGCGGCTCGCGCCAGCGTGCAACTCGCTGAAGCCCGACGCGAGGTGATGCAGGAGTTGCTCACCGAGCGCTACGCGGCTGGCGAACGCACCGCCGCCGACCTGGCTCCGGGCAGCCAGATCAGCGCCGAAGCCTAACCGGCCCATCCGAAAACCCACTGTTGCGGAATCGCCACGCTGTGGCGTACACTCATCGTACCGCAGAGGTGCACGGCCCGCTCCGGCCTCACCTCTCCCGATCCCGTCTGGCCGCTGGAAGCGACCGCGGGACCGTCAGCGTCGGTGGGGACGTCCACGGAGGACGCCACGCGATCGGGTGCGCCCGATCCCCCCGCTGAGATCCGCCCGGCAACGGACGCTGACGATCTTCACGTCGTCAGAAGGGGTCGCTCTGTGTCGTGGTCCAGCGCCACTCTTGCTCGTCTGGCCCTGTGCGCTCTGCCCTTTACGGCGCAGGCAGCCTTGGCGGGCGTCCCTGAAGCACCGGTGCCCGGCACGCTGCCGCGCGCTTGGCTGGGCTTGGCCAACGACGCCTTTGGTGTCGTCCCGACGCCCGATGACTATCGCACCAACCAGACCACCCTGGTCTACCGTCTGACGCCCAAGCTCATTCTGTGCGCCGACCATTCCATGCTCACTGCGGTGCCAGCCCGGGTGCGCAGTGACGAATTAACGGTAACCGCCGGTTGGCTGCCCGGCGGCGAAGAACGTCCGTGGCTCGCGGTCGGCGTCGGCATGAAGTTCGTCGGCGATCTCGGCGGCGAAGCCGTGCAGGATTGGTGGCACAACATCATCGACATGAAGCCTTATCACCTGCGCTACGAAGAAGATGATCCGCAGGCGGTCGCGTACAGCATGTTCAGTCAGGTGTGGTGGCCCGGTGAGCACACCGGCTGGGCCGTGACCACCTCCGCTCTCGCCACCACCGGCGGTGAATTTCAGGCCGAAGCCGTCGGCTGGGCCCTGTATCGCCAACGCAGCATGACGGCGTGGGTCGGTCTACGCACCAGGCTGCGCGCGGGCGAGACACCCACGCGCACCGCGGCATTGGTCGCCGATTACGAGGAAGGCCTGTGGGCCGACTTCGGCATCGGCGTGCCGTGGTTCGCCTTTGCCGGATCCTACGACCCGATCAACGGCGTTTCATCGGGAACCATGATCGTCAATCTGATGGTACCGTAACCACTGTTGGTGCATTGCTGGATTCCCCCAGCTGCGGACACTCGCCGCCGATGCCTGCGCTGTACCTCGACGCCGATGCCTGCCCCGTCAAGCCCGAGGCCTACCGCATCGCCAAGCGCCACGGCCTGCTGGTGTGGGTGGTTGCCAATCAATGGATGACCATGCCCAACGATCCGATGATCCGCTTGGAAGTGGTGAACGACGGCTTCGATGCCGCCGACGACTGGATCGTCGAGCACGTCGGCGTGGGCGACATCGTTGTTAGCGATGATATTCCACTCGCGGCCCGCTGCCTGAAGAAAGGCGCGCGCGTGCTCACCGGGCGCGGCGATATCCGCGATGAGGCCTCCATCGGCGAAGCCCTCGCCATGCGCGAACTCATGCAGACCTTGCGCGCCACGGGCGACGTGCGCGGTGGGCAGGCACCGATGGATGATCAGGATCGCCGGTTATTTCAGCAACGACTCGAACA
>CAYQAQ010000326.1:0-4086 GCA_964415495.1 uncultured candidatus Brocadiaceae bacterium
CCCCGCCGATGCCCTTGGCCACCACCGACCGCTGGACGACCGCCGCAATGCCCTCGACCACTGCGCCGCCAAGTTGCTGAAATTAGCCGACGGTATGCATTTTCCCGGTGCCCAAGCCGAGGCCCGCCGTCGCCACGCGGTGATCGAGCGCTTCCGCGCCGACTTGATGGCGGAGATTGCCCCCGCCGGGTGACCAATCATCATGCGCGGCCCATGAGTACCGAGCCGCTGGTCTACGACCCCGCCACGATTGAAACCACCTGGCAGAAGACCTGGGCTGACGCCGGCGTCTTCGAGGTCTGCGACGATCTGCCGCGCGAGCAGTGCTATTACGTGCTCGAAATGTTCCCGTATCCCTCGGGCAAGCTGCACATGGGGCACGTGCGCAATTATTCGATTGGCGACGCAGTCGCGCGCTACAAGCGCATGCGTGGCTTCCATGTGCTGCATCCGATGGGCTGGGACTCCTTCGGCCTGCCCGCCGAACAAGCCGCGATCGAACGCGGCGTGCATCCCAAAAAGTGGACCTACGAGAACCTCGCCTACATGCGCGGCCAGCTCAAGCGCTTAGGGCTCAGCTACGCGTGGTCGCGTGAATTCGCCACCAGCGATCCCGGCTATGCCGCGCGTGAACAAGACATCTTCCTCGACCTCGTCGAAAAAGGTCTGGTCTATCGCAAGTCGTCGATGGTGAATTGGTCGACGGGTCTGAACTGCGTGCTCGCTAACGAACAGGTCGTCGACGGCCTGTGCTGGCGCACCGGCATGCCGGTGATCCAAAAAGAGCTGCCGCAGTGGTATCTGCGCACCACGGCCTACGCCCAGGAATTACTCGACGGCACGCAGACCCTGCAAGGTGGCTGGCCCGACGCGGTGCTGACCATGCAGCGCAATTGGATCGGCCGTAGCGAAGGCGCTGAGATCGACTTCACCGTTGATGGCCACGCGGGCGAAAAGCTGACCGTCTTTACGACCAGGCCCGATACCGTCTTCGGCGTCACCTTCGTTTCGATCGCCCCCGAACACGCTGTGGTCGAACGCATCGTTCCTGAGAGCCATCGTGCCGCCGTCGCGGCGTTCCGTGCCGAAGTGCAGAATATCCCGACCAACGAGCGCACCGGCGACACCGCCGATAAAAAAGGCGTCTTCACCGGCGCCTACGCGATCAATCCGGTCAACGGCGCCAAAGTGCCGATCTACGCCGCCAATTTCGTCGTCGCCGACTACGGCACCGGCGTGGTCATGGCCGTGCCCGCGCACGACACCCGCGACCACGCCTTCGCTACGGCCTATAACATTCCGATCATCGAAGTGATCCGCCCGACCAGCGGCGAAAGCGACGTCACCAAGGAAGCCTTCGTCGACGCTGGCGTGCTGGTGGCCTCGGGCCAGTTCACTGATCTGCCCAGCGACGAAGCCAAGCGCGCCATCACCGCCTGGCTCGAACAGCAGGGCACCGGCCGCAAGACCATCACCTGGCGTTTGCGCGACTGGGGCCTCTCAAGGCAGCGGTATTGGGGCAACCCGATTCCCTACGTCTACGGCGAGCGCTCCGGCGCGGTGCCGCTGCGCAAACAGGATCTTCCCGTCGCTCTGCCCGAGGACATCACCTTCGACGGCGCCGGCAATCCGATCGACAAGCATCCGACCTGGGCCACGACCACGCGCGATGGCCAGCCTTTGAGTATCCGCACGGACCGTGGGCCGGAAGCGGCGCGGCGTGAAACCGACACCATGGACACCTTCGTGGAGTCCTCGTGGTATTTCGCGCGTTATGCCTGCCATGACAACCGTCGTGCCGACCTTGGCTGTGAAGCTCCGCTCGATCGCAAGCGCGTCGACCACTGGCTACCGGTCGATCTCTACATCGGCGGTATCGAACACGCCGTGCTGCATCTGTTGTATGCGCGCTTCTTCCAGAAAGCCCTGTGCGACCTCGGCTACGCTTCGGTGCGTGAGCCCTTCAAGCGCCTGCTCTGTCAGGGCATGGTCTGCATGGAGACCTATTCGCGCAAAGGCGCGGACGGCAAGCCGCAGTGGTTCTATCCCGACGAAGTCGACGTCGTCCACGACGCCAAGGGCAAGGTCATCTCGGCCACGCTCACGAGCGACAAGGCCCCCGTTCAGGTCGGCCGCGTCGAGAAGATGTCGAAGTCGAAGCGCAACACCGTCGATCCGCAGTTGCTGATCGACACCTACGGTGCTGACACCGCGCGCCTGTTCGTGCTGTTCGCTGCGCCGCCCGAGCTCGACCTGGAGTGGAAGGAAGACGGCGTCAAAGGCATGAACCGCTTCCTCAAGCGGCTGTGGACGCTGGTGGTGGAACACCTCGCCGATCTGCGCGAACACAAACCCTTCGCTGGCCACGTGCGCGAACTCGAAGGCGCCGACGCCGCCGTGGTACGCAAAGTGCACGCCACGATCAAGCGCGCGACGGATGCGATGGAGCGCAATTTCGCGTTCAACGCCACCATCGCCGCCTGCATGGAACTGGCCAACGAGCTCAAGCCCGAACAACTCCTGCCCGGCGTCTACCGCCTCGGCGTGGAGACCCTGCTGCGCCTGCTGGCGCCGATGGTTCCGCACATTACCGCCGAACTGTGGACCCACATCCATCCCGGCGGCGATCTGATCAGCGCCGGATGGCCGGTCTTCGATGCGACGCAGATCGAAGCCGACGAAGTCGAATACCCGATCCAAGTCATGGGCAAGGTGCGCGGCAAGCTCACCTTCCCGCGCTCACTGACCGGCGCGGAACTGGAGGCCGCCGTCCGCGCCCATCCAACCGTGATCGAGATCGTTGGCACCAACACCGTGCGTAAGCTGGTGATCGTGCCGTTCAAGATCATTAACCTCGTCCTCGGCTGACTTCCATGGCAACAGTGCGCTACCACGGTGTCGATTACCCCATCGAACGAGGTCAGGACCTGCTGAGCGCCCTGCTCGATCACGAGGTGTCCATTGGCTACATTTGCATGTCGGGATCATGCGGCACCTGCCAGGTCCGCGTCGAATCCGGCGGCGAGCTTCTGACGCCGCCAATGCCGATGGAGCGCATGCACGGCTGCGACGGCGCGCAGCGGCTGGCGTGTCAGGCCATCGTGATTGATGACGGGGTGATCGTCGTCAGTCAGTAGGCTGTTTCCCTACCGCCAGCTTGAGCCGGCATGCGGGGGCCTCGGATCGCTTCGGGGCTTTGCTGAAGATTTATTTGACACTGTCAAATACACTGTCATATTGCAGGCGTGAACGACGATCCTGTTTCTCTGCCCGATCTGGTTGCCGCCGTGGCGGACGCGATGGCCACGTGGCCGGCACCGACCAACGGTCAGGTGCGGGCCCTGCCCGACCTGCGCACGCTGCGGTGGTACGGGACGATTGGGCTGCTGGATAAGCCGGTGGCGTGGCGCGGTCGCACGGCGCTGTACGGCGCGCGGCATGTGCACCAAGTGTTGGCGATCAAGCGGCTGCAATTGGCTGGCTGGCCGATTGCGGCGATTCAGCAGCGCCTGTACGGCGTTGATGATGCGGCGCTGATCGCGGTGGCGGACGACGAGACGCCCGCAGCCGCGCCGCCGGTCATGGCCGATGCGATGACACCTGTTGCTCTCGAAGTACATATAGACGCAGCAGAGTCGGAGGGGGCCGTCGCGCGCGAACGCACCGAGCTGCCGCCGGCGGCACTCGCACCGTCTCCTTCACCCAAGCGCCGTCGTGACGATGCGTTCTGGGTGACGTCGACCGACGCTCCTCCGCCGCCGCCGATTCCTGTCGCGGTGGCGCGCCAGCATATTGCGCTCGGCGCGCAGGCCGAACTGGTGCTGCCCGCCGGGGTTGACATCGAAGGTCTCGAGCAGGCCCTCGCGCCACTGCGTGTCTGGCTCGCCGCTCACGGAAATTCTTCTGTTTTTCCCGACGTCACCGCTACCTCGCCCAAGTGCGAAAGGACCCCATGAACACCGCCGCCCTACCCCTGTGTACATTGCCCCTCGTGATGACCCCTGATGACGACGCCGGCTTTGGTTGCCTGCGCGGTCCGTCAGGAGCTTTGCCGCTGCGCGATTTCCGCGCCGATATGGCGGTGGT
>CAYQAQ010000327.1:0-4077 GCA_964415495.1 uncultured candidatus Brocadiaceae bacterium
GGGCGAGTTTAGCACACGACGTGGTCTTGCCCGAGCCCTGCAGGCCGGCCATGAGGATGACGGTGGGGCCGTGCTTGGCGAAGGGGATCTCGACGTCGGGCTCGCCCATGAGCTCGATGAGCTCGTCATGGACGATCTGCACCACCTGCTGGCCGGGATTGACGCCTTGCAGGACGGCTTCGCCGACCGCCTTGGCTTTGACGCGGTCGAGGAACTCGCGCGCGACCTCGACGTTGACGTCGGCTTCCAGCAGGGCACGGCGCACCTCGCGCAGGCCTTCCTGGATGTTTTCCTCGCTGAGCTTGCCGCCGTAGCGGAGCTTGTCGAAGATACCGGTGAAGCGGTCCGAGATGTAATCGAACATGGCGTTCTTTCGAAAGCCAGGCCGTTGACGGGACGGGGCATGATCGGGGTGCTGGACGCTTGTCCAGCACCGTCCTAGGTCCTGGGTCTCACATCCCCGAGGAGCTCCGCGACGGTGCGGTTAACTACCGGATGGCGCCAGTCGGCCGCAATGGTGGCCAAGGGCTCCAGCACGAAGAGGCGTTCATGGAGGCGTGGGTGCGGCAGCGTGAGCACGCCGCTATGCACGATGTCGCCGGCGCGGGCGAGGACGAGATCCAGGTCGATGGTGCGCGGGCCCCAGACCACGGTGCGCGTGCGGCCGAGAGCGTGTTCGATGCCTTGCAGCCGATGCAGCAGTTGATGCGGACCGAGGTCGGTGGCGACCACCCAGGCTCCATTCAGGAAGTCATCCTGGCCGCCAGGGCCACCCACTGGCGCAGTGGCCAGCAGCGGCGATTGGCGCAGCACGACGATATCGCCTTGCACGGTCAGTATGGCGGCGGCGGCAGCGATCTGCGCCGCGCGGTCGCCGCGATTGCTACCGACGGCGATGGCGTATTCGGCCATGCCATGCTCAGCCATGTAAGGCCCCCTGTCCGTGGACGGCACGCAGACGATTGGCGCAGGCCAGCACTGCCTTGTCAGCGGCGAGCAAGCGCACGATCTGACTGGTTGATACTCCCAGCGCTTCTGCGGCAGCCGCTGGGCTGCCGGCAGCAACCTCTAAGGCATCAAGCACCACCGCCACCGCCAGATGGTACGAGGGCGAGCGATCCCGCAGGGTCAGACGCCGACCGCTGCGAAAGGGAGTCAACCACGTGGGATCGCTGCCACCGCGCTGGTGCAGCACGAGGCGTAGACGAAGGTGACGCAACGCGGTGGCTTCGTTACGCGCACGGTCGCGTTCGTCGGTACAGGCTGCCTCGACCTTCGTAGCCAGGTGCACCAAACGCACGGCGGATTCGGTCTTCTGCAAGTGCTGCCCGCCGGGACCACTGCCACGCATGCGTTCGCGCCGACAGCGAGCAAGTAGCTCGGCATCGGCAAGGGCGTAATCGGGCCAGGGCATGCACGGAGGATGGCTGCAATCATCTCGTCCGCCACCGCTTGGCGCTGGATGTCCGACCCGGAAGCAACTATGGTCGAGTCACATGGACATTCAACGCACGGATGGCGACGTCATTTGCACGGTAGTCGTCGATAAGGTCTGGAACGACTTCACCTTTGCCCGGTTGGCGCAAGAGCATCTGCGCGCGGGCGATACCCGACTGATTCTGGATCTCGCCTTCATCGACCTCTTGCACAGCCCGGGCCTCGCCAATTTGGTGACGCTGCATGAACACTGCCAAAAACGCGACATCCGTTTTTTGCTGCGCAATGTCAATGCGGCCAACCGCAAGTTGCTGCGCTCGACCAGCTTGGATCAGCTCTTCGATATCGAAGCGTGACGCTAGTGTCCTGACACCGAAATCCTTATCAGAATGCGCAGCCCCCGTCTGCCAGATGCATGGCGCGGAAAACGCAGCGATAGCAGCGCTATCGCAAGGTTTTCGCAACGCAGCAGATGGCGGGCGCGGGCAAGCAGGATAATAAGGATTTCGGTGTCAGGACACTAGCGTCTGGAGCCGAATCCCGTACAGGACAACAGCCCGAGCATTATGGCCAGGAGCCCAAAGCCGACCGAAGCCTGAGCCCGCACCACAGCTGCCTCCGGAACCCCCGCCACCGCCAGGCGGTGTGCCGCCGTCTGAACCACCATCGCCGCTCCCAGAGCCGCTAACGGAGATCGCAACGCTCGACAGGACCGACCACGTACCGCCGACATTGCGCTCCGGCACCCATAGGCTATGGGTGCCGTCCGCGAGATCGGATGCGGGCTTGAAGCTCAGCGCGCTGGTTTCTGCGGCAGTGGTGATGTCATCTGCACTGAACGCGTAACGAGAGATCCCCGCTCCGCCGGTCGCGCCGCCCGCAGTCCAACACCAGATCGGGCGACGATCAGCTGCGGCAACTGCGACATGGGGCGAAGTAACCCGGCTGTGCGTCGTGAAGAAATCCCAAATCACCGCATTGCCGGAGATGTCGCGACAGACTGGGCCAATAATTGCGACCGTCCGATATCGCTGCCGCCATTGCCGCCATGCAGGACCACCATGAGCGGTCGGACAACACTGGGGTCCGCCGCGATTGCCGCCGATACATACACAGTATATCGCCGCGCCATGCCATCCCAGGTTATCGTACGCTCAAAGATCGCGAGCATACCGGTTTCCCCAGAAGATGCGGCGACCCTCTTTGTACGCACTCCCGTTACCCGTTGTTCCTCGCGATCCTTGGCCAGTCCCAAAGACGGCGCTAGCCGATCAATCGCGGCGGATACGCACCCAGTGTTCATCGGTTTCGCCGAGCAGCACTTCCACCAATGTCATGCCTTTCGCAGTAAGTGCCGGATCCAGCGCAGCAAAGATCCGCTGCGACAGGCCCTCCATCGTCGTCACCGTGTCAGCGAACAAGGACAGGTCGTTGAGTAAGCGGTGCTCACACGGATCGACCACCAGAGTCTTTACCGTGTCGGTGAGATCGAGCACATTGCAGAAGAAGCCGGTCTTCGGATCCACGGTGCCAGTGACAGTGACTTCCAACCGGTAATTGTGACCGTGGATATTTTCACACAGGCCAAAAGCACAGGCGTTGCCAGCGGCGTCCAGAGCCGGACTGTGCAAGCGATGAGCGGCCGAGAACGCGAAGCGGCGGGTGAGGGTCAGCATCGAAAGTCCTCAGCGGCAGAGCCGCTCGTGCTCATCACGGGCGAAGCGGTCGGTCATGCCGGCGATGTAGTCGGCCACGGCGCGGTGCAGGCCGGCACCTTCGGCGCGGGCGGCGTGTTCAGGGGGCAGGCTGTCGGGATGGTCAGAGTAGAATGCGAACAGTTCGGCCAATAAACGCCGGGCGGTGTGGAAGACGCGATTGACGCGCCAGTCGCGGTACAAGTTCTGGAACAGCCACGCTTCGAGCGATTCCTTGGCCACGCGCATGCTGGGGCTGGCGGCGACAGTTTGGTCGCGTTGCACGCGTACGCTGGCAAGCGTGGTGATCGCTTCATTGGCCAGGCGTTCGCGCGTGGTCTCGATCAGGTTGCCGACCAAGCTGTCCATGAGCAAACGCAGGGCGCGATCGACGATGAGCTTTTCGCTGGTGCCGCGCGGGCTGGCTTCCTGTGCTTCACGCCAGGCCCCCTCCCACAGCGGGACTTCGGCTAATTGCGGCAGGCTAATGTAGCCACCGCGCAGGCCGTCATCGATGTCGTGACAGTCGTAGACGATGGAGTCGACCTCGTCGACCAACTGCGCTTCGAGCAGCGCGGCTTCATCGGGGCGGAAACGCTGCGGCACTTTCGCGCGGTCGTAATGGGCGGAGTGCTTGATGATCGATTCGCGGACTTCGTAGGTCAGATTCAAGCCGGAGAAATCCGGATAACGAATCTCCAGCTCTTCGACCAGACGCAGGCCCTGGCGATTGTGCTCGAAGCCGCCGTGATCGACCATCAGTTCGGCTAACAAGTCTTCGCCCCGATGACCGAAGGGCGGGTGACCGACATCGTGTACCAAGGCCACACATTCAATGAGGTCTTCGTTGAGATCGAGCCGCCGGCCGGCGGCTCGAGCGAGATTGGCGACCTCGATCGTATGCGTCAGCCGCGTGCGATAGTGATCACCAGCGTCATTGGTCAGA
>CAYQAQ010000328.1:0-4053 GCA_964415495.1 uncultured candidatus Brocadiaceae bacterium
CGGCGCCGCCGGGCGGGGTGGCGGGGGTGGCGGTGATCTGTGTATTGCGATCTCCATTACGCGCCGGGGGCTGGGCCCAGGTGGGGAAGACGAGGGCGTCGATGCGGGCGGCATCCATGGCGGCAGTGAAGGCCTCGCGGTAACGTTGCTCGTCCGCGCGGCCTTTTAGCGTGGCGGGGTCCTCGGTGGCGGGGAGCGCGGCGGCGGCGGCCTCGGTGGTGGCCTGGTGGAGCGGGTGAAGCAGGCGGGAGGCGGCGAGCTCGGCGGCGCTGGGATAAGGCACGCCGGGGTGGGCGGCGGCCCAGACGGCGTAGTCGGCCTTGAAGGAGGCGGGGGTCTGCGGCGGGCGCGGGATGGAATTGAGTTCGGGCACGACGAAGGGGTCGATCAACTCGGCTCCGGCGGCGCGCAGTTCGGCGAGGGTGCGCTCGAAGTTGGCGATGACCTCGGGGGAGGCGCGCTCGGGGGTGAAGACCTGGCGGAGCACGCCGAGGCGCGCGCCTTTGAGCGCGTCGGGCGCGAGGGCGGCGGCGAAGCCGGAGGGAAAGGGCGCGGGCGCGGGCACGCGGTGGGGCGGCTTGGTGGTGGCGACGTCGGCCGGGTCGGCCCAGGCGATGGCGTCGAGCAGGAGGGCCATGTCGGCGACGGTGCGGGCCATGGGGCCGGCGACGTCGCGATGGGCGTCGAGCGGGACGACGCCGATGCGGGACACGAGGCCGACGGTGGGCCGCAGGCCGGCGAGGGCGTTGTGGGCGGCGGGCATGCGGATGGAGCCGCCGGTGTCGGTGCCGATGCCGACGACGGCGAAGCTGGCGGCGAGGGCCGCGCCGGTGCCGCCGGAGGAGCCGCCGGTGGCGTAGAGCGGGTGGTAGGGGTTGCGGGCGAAGCCGGGGAGGACGGAGTTGATGTTGTCGCCGCCGCCGCGCGCAAACTCGGAGAGGGAGACCTTGGCGAGGATGATGCCGCCGGCGGATTTGATGCGGGCGGTGACGGGGGCGTCGGTGGGCGGGACGTAGTTTTTCCAACCTTGGAAGCCGTTGGTCATGGGCACGCCGACGGCGTCGAGGTTGTCTTTGAGCGCGACGGGGATGCCCCAGAGCGGGCCGGCGTCGGGCGGGAGCTGGCCGAGGGGCGCGGCGGCGAGGGCGCGGTCGAGGGTGGCGGCGACGGAGAGTGCCTCGGGGTGGATGTTGACGACGGAGTTGAGCACGGGGCCGCGTTGATCGTAGGCGGCGATGCGGTCGAGGTGGGCCTGGACGACGGCGGTGACGGTGGCGGTGCGGGCGCGGTAGGCGGCGTGGAGGGAGGCGATGGTGGCTTCCTCGACGGCGACGGGGGAGGCCGCCGCCGCTGCGAGCGGCGGAATGACGAATGACGAATGACCAATGACGAGTGAGCAGAGGGCCAGGAGGAGGGCTGGGCGGGGGAGGCGCATGGGACGGTGGTGTTCGCGGGCGGAGGAGACGGGGCCGGCTGAATGCTCCCCGGTGCACAAGAGTCGGCGCTCCCGGGGGATCAGAGTTTGTCGGTGGGGAGGGCGGGGGTATGGACCGGGAGGCGGACGGGTTTGACGGCTTGTTCGTAGTCGTAGGCGAAGGCGATGAGGCGGCCTTCGGTGAAGGCGCGGCCCATGAGGTTGAAGGTCACGGGCAGGCCGCGCGGGCTCATGCCGGCGGGGATGACGATGTCGGGAAAGCCGGTGAGGTTGGCGATGTTGAGCGGGGAACCTCCCCCGCCGCCGGGGCCGCCGGCGGACTCGGGGGGCGGGTTGATGAGGGCCACGGGGGTGGGCGTGGTGGGATAGAGCAAGGCGTGCAACTGGTGGTTGGCGAAGACGCCCTCGATGGCGGTGTGGACGTAGGCGAGGCCCTGGTCGCGCGCGGCGAGATAAACGGGGTCGTGGAGTTCGTGAGCGGTCTCGGCCTGGTATTTGAGGCCGACGGCGCGGCCGGGGCTGCGGTAGCCGGTGGCGGGGTCGTTGGCGAGGCGGGCGAGGTCGTATATGGTTTTTGGATACGCGGGGCCGGTGGTGGCGAGGTAGTCGCCGACCTGGGATTTGAACTCGGCGGAGCGAATGGTGTTGTAGAGGGGACCGCGGGCGACGAGCACGGCGGGCGGGATGCGCACGTCTTCGATGATGATGGCACCGAGCTCGCGGAGCTTGGCGATGGCCTGTTCGACGGCGGCGTCGATCTGCTCGTCGCGGCCAAAGAAGTCGCGGGCGACGCCGATGCGGGCTCCTTTGAGCGAGCCGATTTTGAGGTAGGCGGTGTAGTCGGCGGGCACGCGGCCGACGGATTTGAGGGTGGAGTCGTCGTCGGGGTCTATGCCGGCGAGCACGTTGAGGGAGGCGGCGATGTCGTGGACGTTGCGCGCGAGGGGGCCGACGGTGTCGAAGGTGAGGGAGAGGGGCACGACGCCGTCGCGCGAGACGAGGCCGTGGGTGGTCTTGAGGCCGAAGAGACCGGCGGCGGAGGCGGGGCCGCGGACGGAGGCGGCGGTGTCGGTGCCGAGGCCGAACTGGGCGAAGACGGCGGAGACGGCGGTGCCGGTGCCGCCGGAGGAACCGGCGGGTCCGCGTTCGAGCACGTGGGCGTTTTTAGTCTGGCCGCCGGCGGTGGAGTAGCCGTTGGGCACGCGGCCGGCGGCGATGATGGCGGGGTCGGTGGCGCCGGAGACGGAGCCGCCGCCGCCGGCCCACTCGGAGAGGTTGACCTTGGCGATGATGATGGCGCCGGCGTCGCGAAGTTTTTTGGTGACGAAGGCATCGTCGGGGGCGATGGAGCCGGCGAGGAGCTGGGAGCCGGCGGTGGTGGGCATGTCGTGGGTGTCGATGTTATCCTTGAGCACGATGGGCACGCCGTGGAGGGGGCCGCGGACGCGGCCGGCGGCGCGCTCGGCGTCGAGGGCGCGGGCCTCGGCGAGGGCGGCGGGATTAACGAGGATGACGGAGTTGAGCGCGGGGCCTTTCTGGTCGTAGGCGTCGATGCGGGCGAGGTAGGCGGAGGTGAGTTTCTCGGCGGTAAGCGAACCGGAAACCATGGCGGATTGGAGGTCGGCGATGGTGGCGGTGGCGAGATCGAGGGCGCGCGCCGGCAGGGCGGCAATGGCGGCGAGGAGGAGGGCGGAGAGGACGGGACGAAGGCGCATGGGAGGCGGGAGCAAAAGAAGTTGGAGGAGGCGGGAAAGGAGAGGCTTAGTAGGAGACAAGGTCGGTGGGGAGGGCGGGTGTATTCACGGGTAGGATACGGGCCTGGACGGCTTGCTCGAAATCGTAGGCGTAGGCGAGGAGGGCGGGCTCGGTCCAGGCGCGGCCCAAAAAGCTGAGGGTGACGGGCAGGCCTTCCTTGGTTGTGCCGGCGGGCACGATGACGTCGGGCCAGCCGGTGAAGTTGGCGAAGGCGACGGCGGAGGTGGGCCAGCCCATGCCGTCGGGCGGGTTGCTGAGCATGGCGGGCCGGGGCATGGTGGGATAGACGAGGGCGTCGAGGCGGTGCTTGGCCATGAGGGCCTCGAAGACGGCGGTGATGGCGGGCAGGTGGTGGTTCTTCGTGGCGAGATAAACGGGGTCGTCCACGTCGAGGGTGATGCCGGGGGAGGCGACCCATTGGAGGCCGAAGGCCTTGCCGGGGCTGCGGTAGCGGGTGGCGGGGTCGTTGGAGAGGCGCACGACCTCGTCGAAGGATTTGGGGAAGCCGGGTTTGGTGGTGCGGAGGTAGGTGGTGAGGTCGGCCTTGAACTCGGCCCGCACGATGAGGTTGTAGGTGTCGCCGCGGGACTGGCGGATGTATTCGGGGATCTCGACGGGGTCCACGATGACGGCGCCGAGTTCGCGGAGCTTGGCGATGGACTCTTCGAAGACGCGGTCCACCTCGGGGTCTTGGCCGAGGTAGTCGCGGTTGACGCCGATGCGCGCGCCGCGGAGGGAGCCGGTTTTGAGAAAGGGGGTGTAGTCGGCGTGGTAGTGACCGCCGGAGGCGAAGGTGGCGTGGTCGGCGGGGTCGATGCCGGTCATGGGGCCGAGCATGGCGGCGACGTCGTGGATGGTGCGGG
>CAYQAQ010000329.1:0-4028 GCA_964415495.1 uncultured candidatus Brocadiaceae bacterium
ACCTTCATCACCGCCGCTCCCGAGGATTCCATGACCACCAAGCGCCCTATTCGTGTTGCCGTGACCGGCGCCGCCGGCCAGATCTGTTATAGCCTGCTCTTCCGCATCGCCGCCGGCGAGATGTTCGGCAAGGATCAGCCGGTCATCCTGCAATTGCTGGAAATCCCGGTCGAAAAGCCGCAAGCGGCGCTCAAGGGCGTGGCGATGGAACTAGACGATTGTGCCTTCCCGTTGCTGCATGGGATCGTGCTGACCGGCGATCCGCTGGTCGCGTTCAAGGATGCCAATTGGTGCCTCCTGGTCGGCTCGAAGCCGCGCGGCCCCGGGATGGAGCGCGCTGATCTGCTCAAGGACAACGGCCGCATCTTTATCGGTCAGGGCAAGGCCATTGATGCCGTCGCCGCTGAGGACTGTCGCGTCGCCGTGGTCGGTAATCCGTGCAATACCAACTGCATGATCGCTGCTGCCCAGGCCAAGCGCCTGCCGAAAGAGCGCTTTACCGCCATGGTTCGTCTCGATCAGAACCGCGCGGCAACCCAGCTGGCGCAAAAAGCCGGCGTGCCGGTGACGGCGATCGAGAACATCATTATCTACGGCAACCACAGCCCGACCATGTTCGCTGACTTCGCGCATGCGACGATCAACGGCAAACCGGCGACCGAGGTCATCACTGACCATGCTTGGCTCACCGAGACGTTCCTGCCCACGGTCGGCAAGCGCGGGGCCGCGATCATCGATGCGCGCGGTCTCTCCAGCGCGGCCTCGGCGGCTAACGCCCTGATCGATCACGTCAAAGCTCTGGTCACCCCGGGGCCCACCGTGCACTCGATCGCAGTGTGCAGTGATGGCAGCTACGGCTTCGACGCCGGTGTGTGGGCTGGCGTGCCCGTGCGCACCACGGCCGTCGGCACCTATGAAATGGTCAAGGGCGTCAGCCACGATGCCTTCGCGCACAGCAAGATTTCGGCGACCAATGCGGAACTGGCGGGCGAACGCGCCACGGTCGCGGAATTGCTTGGCTGAATCCGAGCTGCTGACGTGCTCGCCCTGCGATGAGGTGGCTTGGGATGCCTGTCCTGCGAGCGCTGCCAGAGCCCTTGCCCTCGGCCTCCCCGGCCCAGACTGCCGCCCATGGTTGTCGTCCGCTTACTGCTGCTGTGTCTGATTCTCGTCCCATGTGCGCTTCTGCCAGCTCAGGCCATGCAGAACCAGGCCGCCTTTGATGAGGGTGACGGCGAAACCTATCTGGCCGCGATTCAGAAGGAGGCCGCCGCCTTCCGCATCGCTCGCTCGCGCAACACGGTGGACCCCGACGCCACCAGTGCCGCCGCCGCCGCGTTAGTCGATGCTCGCGCCGCGTACGACGCCAAAGCGTGGCGCCTCGCCGCCAATATCGCCCACCGCGCCTTCCGTCGGCATCGGTTTGTCGCCACCAGCGAGGTCCTCAGCGATCTCAAGCGCGTGCAGATCCTCGCCAACGTCGAACGCAAACGCATCCTGGATGTCCGCCAGGACCTCGCGCGCGTGTGGCTGTTCTTTCCTGACTACGCACTCGTTGGTGAAATCATGGAAATCGCCCTCGATCTCAGCGAGCGCACGCAGGCCTTCACCACCCTGGTGGACCTCGAAGCCGAACGACCCGGCGACGTCATCCGCATCGCGGGAACCGGCTTCGCCGCCGAAGTCACCAAGCTCTTTCGCTTCCTGAGCGAATCCGGCGATCGCGTTCGCATCGGTGCCCGCGCCGATTTAGGCTTGGCGCGCGCGCAGTTACTCGGCGGCAATGCCAAAGACTTGTCGCCTGCGCGCTATGCCTACAATGACTTCATCCAACGCCATCCGCGCCACCCGCTGGTCTTCGACGCGCTGTGCGAACTCGCTCTCAGCCATCTGATCACCTACCGCGGCGACCTCTATGATGTCGGCGCGCTGGTCAATGCCGCCCTGATTATCGAACAGGCGGAACTGGTTGCGGGTGCCGATCCCGAACGTGCCGCCTTGATCGCCCAATACCGTCTGCGCATCCGCGGTTGGCACCAAGATCGCGATCTCGCGGTCGCACGCTGGTACCGCTCGCGCCAACATCCCGTGTGGTTGGCCTGGTTGAAAGATCCGTCGAACTACAACTGGGACAATCCCGCCCGCTTCTACTACCAGGAAGTTTTTCGCCGCGACAGCGGTACTCCGCAGGCCCGCGCTGCCGAGCGCGAATTGGCCGAACTCCCGCCCGCACAGCGCGATCCATTCCGCGCTGACCTCCTGCCTGACCGTCAGTGATGCGCGCCGCCACGCTGGTAGCCTGCGCGGTGTTCGCGCTGTGCGGCTGTTACCGCATCGCCGCACCCGCAGATCCCGGCACCACTGTCCGCATTGAAATGGTCAACACCGACACCGCCCTGGTGCGAGCGCACCTGGAAGTGCAGCGGGCTTTAGGCATCGCACTCGCCCAGCGCCTGGGCTGGACCGTGGCCCCCAACGGCTCCGCCCGTCTTGCCATATCCCTCAGCCAAGAAGGCGTCGGTGTCACCGCCGGCGACCGCGATGGCATCGCCGCCCGCTGGCGCATCACCCTCAACGGCAGCTTCGTCTTCGAGCACGGCGATCAGCGCCGCGTCGCAACCTTTACCGGCAATGGCCACGCCAGCAGCCTGAGCGACGAACCCGAAGCCATCCGCAAAGCCGCCGAGGACGTCGCCGCGGTCATCACGTATCAGCTCGAACTGGGCGACGCCGCGCGCTGAAGCGATCGGTCGAGGACGCACCCGCGTACCCCGCCACGATGCTCGCTCGTCCTTCACGCCCACCACGGATCCGCAGGCTGGACGCTCGCTCACTTTCGGAGCTCGTAGAAAGTAGACTCATTCGGAGTGAGGTGGTTCCCAGGCACCCCACGGCGTGCGAGGCCAGTTCAGCGCGTGGCGGACTCCTGAGGCCACGGAACGGAGGTCACCGCCCCGTCGGCACCGCAAACCCTTTGCGAATCAGGTCCGCCAACGTGCGATCACCGGCCTGCTCGGCGGCAGCCGCGAAGGTGGCGCGGGCTTCGCGAGCGGTTTCATGGGCGTCGCGGAGTTCCGGCGCGAGTTGCACGGCGCGTTCGGCAGTCACCAGGGCTTGCGAGAGATTGCGGTAGCTGGCGTCGACGCCGGCTTCGTCGACGGCGAGGAGCACGCGCGCTTCAGCAACCAGGCGCTTGGCTTCGGTCGCTGCGCCGGAGGTGTGCAGCCAGGTGCGCAGGTCACTGATGAACTCGGCGATCTCACCGCGGTCCTGGGGGTCCCAGGCCATCGCGCGTTCGGCGGCTTGCACCAAGCGAAACGGCGCATTGGGGACGCGGACCAGCAGGGATTGCTGATTCCGCTTCGCAGCCAGACGCAGTGACGACGTGGCGTCGACGGCCTCGTATGGATAATGTCCGCACAAGGTGCGATAGAGCAGCGCACCCAACATGAAGAGGTCGATACCGGGGCCGATGGCGCTGGGATCAGCGCACGCGACTTCTGGCGCCACGCACAACGGGGTGCCGGCGCACATGTCTTGGCGGCACGACACCGGCGGTGCCAACCACAGGCCATCGCGGTCCGGTGCGAATCCGGCGGCGAGGCCCCAGTCCATCAACCAGACTTCGCCGTAGTCGCCAACCATGATGTTCTCGCCCTTGAGGTCGCGATGGACGACACCGCGCGAGTGGGCGTAGGCGACGGCGTCACAGACTTTGAGCAGCGCTTCGATGTGCAGCGCGAGATGTTCGCGCGCGTCGTCTTCCCATAAACGATCTTCCAAGCTGCGGCCGGTCAGTCGCTTCATGACCATGAAATCGGCACCCGCATCGTAGACCGGCGGAATGTGCGGATGCTCTAAGCCGGCAGTGATCTGGCACTCTTCTTGGAAGATGGCTTGGTAGGTCTCGCGCCGTTGATCGCGATGCAGCGCCTTGATCGCGACTTGGCGCATGGTGCTGCGCTGGCGGGCTGAGAGCACGATGCCCATGCCGCCTTCGCCGATCTTGCCGAGGACCAAGTACGGCT
>CAYQAQ010000330.1:0-4014 GCA_964415495.1 uncultured candidatus Brocadiaceae bacterium
CATGGCGCTGGAACACAAGATGATCGAGCCCTTTGTCGATGGGCAGGTACGCGATGGCCGCCAAGACGAAGCGATGGCCTTGTTGGCCCAGGAATGGCAGCGATTTCATGTCTATGGACCGACCGCGGCTGAACTGCAGCTGGTGCAGGCCGATTTTCGCGGCCAATTGGAGGCGGCGGTGGCGCAGGCCGATCGGCGCGAAAGCCTGGTGCTGGCGAGCCAACTGTATGCGAGCATCACCAGCAACCGGGTCTTCAGCACGCCACAGGAAGAGCAGCGGATCCTTTTGCCGATGATCGAGGCCCTGGATGTCGAGCGCCTGCATGCCGCCTTCATCGCCACGTGGGAGCCTGGTCGTCGCTTACTGGCCGTCACCGGGCCCGCGCCGACCGGTGATGCCGAGTCGATCACCGCGCAATGGTTGGCCACCATCGCTCAACCGGTTGACCCGCCGACCACCATCGAAGATGTCCCCTTTGCGTATGGTGAGCGCCCCGCCACCGGCGTGATCACCGGCCGCGAATCGGTGCGCCACGGCATTGAGCAGCTGACGCTCGAGAATAGCGTCGTCGCTGCGGTGCAAGCCAGTGCGCGCAAGCCGGGTGAAGTGCGTATCCGCTGGCGTTTCGCAGTCACGCTCGGTTCGCGTGATCCGGCTGTCGGAGAATGGGCGACCCGGGCATTTCTTGCCGGTGGTCTCGCGGCCCATCGCCAAGATCAATTGCAGCGCCTGCTGGCGGGTCGCTCCGTTGGCTTAGGGTTTCGCGTGACGGATGATACGGTCATCCTTGATGCGTCGACGATTCCCGCTGACGTCGAAGTCGCGTTTCAGGTGCTGCGCGCTTACACGGTTGCGCCGGGCTGGCATGCTGATGGTGTTATCCGCGCCTTGGATCGGTGGCGGCAGGAATTGGCGGTGCTGCCGACCCAACTCGACGCCCAGGTGTGGCGCCAATTCACCACGCTGGCCACCGCAGCTATGCCCGGTCGGCGTCCTGCCACGGCGGAAGAGGCGCTCGAGAGCAGCGGGGAATCCATGCGTGCGTGGTTGGCCCCCATCCTGGCGACCGCCCCGATGACGGTGTCGGTGGTCGGCGATGTCGATGCCGACGCCGTGAGTGAACTTATTGCAGCCTATGCGGGGTCTTTGCCGACGCGGATTCCCGAACCCGCTCTGGCCGGTCCGCACGAGCTGGCGCGCCACGCCGCGCCGCCGATTCCGCGCGAGCGCGCGACGATGATGGTGCCCGGACCGGTGCCGCGAGCGACGATGATACTCGCGTGGCCGACCGACGGTATGCGTGATATCGTCGCACACCGTCGCCTGCGTCTGTTGGCGAATGCCGTCAACGAGCGCGTACGTGAACGTCTGCGGGATACGTTGGGACAGGCCTACAGCCCGTACGCCTGGCATGACGCTAGCGAAGTTTGGGATGGGTTTGGCTTTTTGGCCGTAATGGCTTCGGTCGCTCCGGATCAGGCGGCAATCACGGAAGCCGCAGTACGCGAAGTGGTCGCGGAGGTAGCGGCAAACGGCATTGACCTTGAGCTGCTGGCGCAAGTTCAGCCACCCGTATTGAATGCCTTGGATGGGATCATTGCGGCGAACACCTACTGGCTGAACTTGGTGGTCGATCGTCTGCCGCAGCAAGCGTTCCGCCTGGATTGGGCCGATGGGATGCGTGCGGATATTGCCGCGATCACGGCTGAAGAGCTCACGGCGCTGGCGCAGCGCTACTTGGCGTCGGAACCGTTGGCCGTGGTCGGCATCTGCCCCGGACCTGCTGATGCAGCGGCCGAATCAGCGGATGGCGACCAGGGCCAGAGCGAACCGGCGCGATAAATCCCGCTGGGCAAGACGGTGGGGCGTTCATCGGTGCGCAGGTCGGCTGGGAGCTCGCCGCCAGCCGGGACGCTGGTCTGGGTGGCATCATCGTGCGCCACGACGATGCGCTCGCCCAGGGCCACTGCCCAACGACCACGCCGCGGTAACGACTCGATACGCCAGCCATCGTCAGCAAGGATATGCAATTCGGTATGCAGCCACGCTGGTTGCAGAGCGGCGATGCGCGCATCATCGACGACGATGACATCTCCCGCCGCAAGATCGTGTCCGCTCAGCAGCCATTTTTGGCGCAGCCGTCCATCGAGCGGATCGAACACGCGCAGGGTGCGCGAGCCCTCGATCACCACCATTGAGGTTGGGCTGACGTGTAGTTGGCGACTGGGTGCGATGAGCACATCGGGTGTCGGCCACTGCTGACGCCACTGTTCCTGACCCTGGTCATCGTGGCAGGTCAGCGTGGTTTGCGTCAGATCACTACGAATCTGCCAGGTGCGATTCAGCACCCGCCAAGCGCCATCGTTACCCCGTCGGGGAATGGGATCATCCGTCGCCGTCCACGGCTGAGCAGGACCAACCGCGGCCTGGGCCGGCACAGAGGCTGCAACCGCTTCGGCCCAGACGGCGGCACGCACTCGCCACGCGGCCTCGTTTGGATTGGCGAGGGGATCGGTGCGCAGCGGGGACAACAGGTGATCGGGATGCGCCTGGGCCCACGCCCGCAAGCGCTCCACCCAGGGCTCGCCCTGCGTGCGGGCCGCCCAGGTCAGCACCAGCGCTTGATCCGCTGGCGTATGGGCGAGCGGCAGGAGCGCAGCAGGATCATCAGCTGACGTTAGCAGATGCGCCCGCAACAGCAGCGCTTGCGCAGCGGGATCGGCAGCCAGTTGCGGATCAGCGGTCGTCCGCGCGATGACCTCAGCGCTGCGCCCGGCCCGCAGCAGATGGGCGAGGGCGGTGAGCGGATCGTCAGTGACCAGGGCGGTGGCGAGATCGCTGATGCGCTCCGTCCGTCCATCGGCATCAATCAGCATCGGTGTGCTCTCTTCGATGTTCAATCGCCAGCGCTGATCGACGCTGCGCTGATGCTGGAATCGAGCAACGATACGGTGCTCGCGCACCAGGAGCAGCTCGGAGGCCGTCAGCCACAAACTGTCCGGGCCGCGCACCAGCGGTGGACACACGGGTTCCGCGGCGAGGTCGATCGTGGTCAATCCGGCTTCGGGCGACCACCGATGCACGCGCGTACCGACGTGGAACCACGCCGCACCGCCGGCGACGGCCAGTGCTCGCCCACTGGCGGGTAACGGAGGCAGCACCGTGGCGGTGCCGTGTTCGTCAATGAAGCGGATGTCGCTGGGTGCGATCATGACTGCACCGCCATCGCCGGCGACCACCGTGGCGGCGTGATCGGTACGATATTGCCAGCGCACCCGGCCCACGGGATCACCCGCCAACAGCCAGCCATCCACGACCTGCCAGCGTACAGCAACGCCTGCTGGCTCGGGTTGCACGGTGAGGGCGGCGGCGATCAATGGTCCAGGTTCGGGCAGTGCCAAGCTGGGATCGATGACCGCCCCGAAGCCACCCAGCCGATCGGCGATCTCGCGACGGCGATCAGCGGCCAAGCGAGCGGACCAAGCGCGATAAGCACGGAATTGGCCGCGGTCGAAGGCGCGATCCGCCGCGTCGGCGATGACGGCTTCGGCGGCAGGCGCTGGAAAAAAGGCCAAGGCGAGGCGGAGACGGCGCTGATCATCATCCGGGTTGGCAGCGGCCAGCAGGGTGAAGCGTGCCGATAACGCGGCCACCATCCGTTCGCGGTCGGTCTCATCCACGTGAGCGAGTGCCTGCGGCAGGACTTCGGTCCACCGCCGCACGAGGCGCGGATCCTGTGGATCCGGAATGCCGACTTCGCTCAAAAAGGCTTCGGCATCCAGCGAAGTAAGCGGTCCGGCATCGCCGCGCGTCAGTGCGCTCACCGCACTCAGGACGCGGTCCCGATCGCGCGCCTGGTCGAGCAACGGATGCAGCTCCGCACTGACCACCACCTGCGTCAACAGGAGGGCCGCAGCGAGGCAGAACTGCTTGCGAAAGGCCATATTCGCAGCGTACCCCGCCCATAACGCGGTGCCATGACCAGACCTGTCGTCCGCATGCACACCGTGCCA
>CAYQAQ010000331.1:0-3587 GCA_964415495.1 uncultured candidatus Brocadiaceae bacterium
GTTGGATGGTCGATTTGCCGCACACGTGGCAGTATCAGGTGCAACCGGGCGAGAGCCGCCGCCATCTCTCTGTACTGGAAGGTGCACGCTCCGCCGGCATCGGCATGGAGCACGAGTCGTTAGAGACCTACGCGCTCCTCATCTTAGCCCTACCCGATCGGCGCGCTCTGTTCGCCGATGTCACCGCCACGCTGACCGGCAACACTTTCGACATCATCGACACCCGCACCTGGGTCACGGCCAGTGGACTCGTGCTGTATCATTTTCGCCTCGGCAGTCCGATGGCCGGTCGCCTGCGTGACGACCGCGCGTGGGAGCGTTTGCGTCTCGACCTGCATCAGGTCAGTGAAGGCCGCTTACCGGCTGAAACCGTGCTCGCTCGCCGACGGCAGGCTTATGGTGCGGTCAAGCCACCCGACAGTGCTTTCGACGATCCGGCGGTGAAGATCGACTCCAAAACGTCCGACCGCTACACCATCGTCGATATCCATGCTAAGGACGAGGTCGGCTTGCTCACCACACTTTGCCAGGCCATAGCCGATTACGGCGTCAACATCACCTACGCCTGCATCAACACCATGGGCGATGTGGCGGTCGACGTCTTCTATGTCGACCGCGGCAACACCAAGTTGAGCGACGAAGATGCTGACGGCCTGCGCCGACATCTGATTGCTGCATTGAGGTTGGCCCCGGCCGCCTGATTCCAGGCGGAATTCGCCGTATCCGCGCTTGTCAGCTATGGTGTGGCTCGACATAATCACGGCGTGGCTTTCACCCGAATGCAACGGACGGCGCTGATTTTCATCGGTGCCCCAGTGGCCCTGCTCATGGTGGCCCTATTGGTTTTGGTGATCGCGCTCGCGGTCAGTGGCGATCTAGAACCGGTAAAAGCCCAAGCGCGGGCCGATGGATTGCAGACGGACTGGTCGGATCCGATGTGGGCGGTGGACGCAGACCATGCGGCGGCACTTGCTGAGCTTGAGGCTTTGGTTACTGGGACGGTCTTCCATACGGAAAACCACCAGTTTTCCTGGTCCTACGTTGACGAAGCCAGCAAACACAACATCTCATTGAGGCAACCGGGAAGTGAGATCCCACCCGTATTGAGCCTCCATTATGGCGCTGACTTTCCACCGTGGGCGGACGCATTTACGGTGTGGCGTCAACGGTATATTGCGCGACCTTTTCGTCTCGTCCATCCAAGTGAACGTGTCGCGTGGCAGACTACGCGATCGCTCACGAGCATGATGGACTGGCTCAGCTATCGGGTTCTTGTAGGTGAAATGGTCACTGCATATGAGGTTTTGGAACTGCTAGATGCAAATGACCTCGTGGCATTTGATCATCACTGGCAGGCCACACGGCGCTGGCAGATGCTGGATCGGATCGCAACGATTATTCATCTTCGGCAAGAGCATTGGCGCGATTCCATCAATATGCTCATTGCGGCTTTACAGACGCGGCGCGAGCAAATGGCAGTTGAATATCGGCAGGTGTTGCGAGGTCAGTTTATTGCCATTAGTGAGCTTGTTGGGCGTGACCCTCATAAGGCCGCGATCGATTACGGAATTGCTGTGCCGGTGTGGTTCGAAATTCCTACCGTTGCTCCCATCGTACATCAACTGGGTCGGGTGGCCGTCTTGGATCGGCATCGAGCCTTAACAGTCGACCTCCTTAACTCGGCTGACTTCATGTCCAAACAATTGCGCTTTCCAAGCGGGGAAATTATTGGGCGTCGTCAGTTACATGGCTGGCATCCGGCAGGGCTGATCGAGTCAGTGTTCCATTTTGACGAAATTGCATGGGTCATGTGGATGATCTATCACAGATCAAGCCTCATGCTTGAACTCACGATTGCTGATCTTACTGGAAAACCTTGGCCTCGTGACCCCATGGATCCGGCAGGGGGGCTGTTGACACCATGGCTTGAGCATGGCGCATTGGTGGGTGCCTTCAGCGTGGGCCCTGATCGATTGATTGGCACTTCTGACGATTGGCGCCTACGCCTCAGAGATCCCCCGCCCCCGCCAACCGCTGCACCGTCACCTCCAACCGCCGCGCCAGCTCCACATCCCGCGCCGTAATCCGGTTGCCCGCGTCATGCGTGCACAACCGGATCTCCACGCGGTCATAGGTGTTGGACCACGTCGGATGATGATCGAGCGCCGCGCAGTCGGCGGTAGCTTCCTGGAAGAAGCACATGGCGGTAGCGAAGTCCGCAAAACGGCACTGCCGAACCAGCGCATCGTCGTCGACGCGCCAATTCGGCAGCTCAGCCAACACCGCCGTGAGAGCGGCAGCGGTCAGCGGTTCAGGCATTACTTAGGCAGGGCGTTGCGCAGGCCAGCGTCAACCTCTTCGTCGCGAGCCAAGTACGACAACAGGCGTCGTGCGTCGCCGCCGAAGAGGTCAATGCGCATCTGGCGCAGCATGCCGAGCTTGTAGGTGTCCTCGTCGATGAGGGGCTCGAAGATGTGGCTGCGGCCAGTGGCCTTCTGGTTGAGGATCTTGCGCCGGGCGAGATTGCGCATAACGGTCAGGATCGTGGTGTAGGCGAGCTTGGGCGCGCCGGGTTCGCCGTTGAGGGCGTCGTGCACTTGGTGCACGGTGCTGGGTCCGTGAACCCAGATGTAGTGCATAACGCGGAGCTGAAGGGGGCCGATGGCTTCCATGGAAGTAGTCCTGGGGGATGGCTGAGGGTTGTTCATGAGTGGGCGGAGGAATGAGGGTGGTGCGGTGATCGGTGTCGTTATGGTAGCGGCGACCGAAGTTTTGTAGCGGACTTCTGGGTTTAGGTCAATCGTTACATGCCAACTGATGCAACTGTTGCTAACGTAGACAGTAAGTGGGCTTAAATGAGGGGGGACACTTGCCGCGAACCCATTGGTGGAGCATGGGCCTCCTGGCGCTCTTTTGCAAGTGAGGGAGGGTAATCGTTGCACACGGGCGGATTGGTAGCGCACTCCAGCTAGTCAGGGGCACATCGGTGCTCGCCCTGCCAAACGCAGCGAAATACCGTTTAGAATGCGCCGCGAATCAGACTGGCGGCGTGGTGCAAACGATCGATGGGACCGATGTCAGCCAACCATCGATGGGCATCCACTCCATACCCAGCTGTGGGACGTAAGCCGGGACAACGCTGCGCCCACCAGCCGTTGAACAGCAACAGATGGACCTCGCGCGCATACTTCGCCACGCAGCTGGCCAACGCCACCAGGGGGTCGGCGCGTTCACCGCCGACGACAAATGCGACGTCCACCAATCCGGTGTCGGTGCGGATAGCATAGCGGCTGACTGCGGGCACTTCCGTGATCACGGTCAATGGACACCACGGGAAAACACCGGCCAACGGATCACTGTAAAATTTGCGTCCGCCCAAGCGATCGCAGGTGATGGTGATTGCTCCGCTGCGGGCGCTGGCAGCCATCAAGGCACCGATCGCGTCCCATTCCACCTGTGCTCGATTCCGCCCCTTGGCGGCGGCGTCATTGAGCGCCTGCGGATGAATGAGGGCACCGGACAGGCCTTCAGGCTGGGCGGCCGTGATGGGAAACGCTGGAATCACACTCGCTGCGGCGGGGAGTGCG
>CAYQAQ010000331.1:3597-4000 GCA_964415495.1 uncultured candidatus Brocadiaceae bacterium
CCACGGCGTGCTCTCGCGCGCAGTCGGTGGCTCACCCATCAGCGCAAATAACTCCGCCGCGGTACGCGGCTGACGGCCCGTCAACCAACTGATCGCACCGAGGGCCACCCGTTCCAGGCGTGACAAATCCCGCGCATCGTGCAGCGCTTTGCTGTCATCGACGCCACAGGCAGCCAATTCTGCGGCCCAGCACACCGGGTCATGAATCGTCGCGACCGCCTGGGCGATCGCCAAAGGGCCTAAAATCGGGCCATACCCGGCTTCGTCGATGCCGGCTCGGCGCTGGCCGGTGCTCTGTGTGCGCTCAGCCAGTAATTCAGGTGACGGGTCAGGGGCAAGCATGCCGCGTGCAGTCTGTCGTCGTCTCGGTGGTCGTCCATGCGCAGGGCGGCGCGCACGATCG
>CAYQAQ010000332.1:0-4000 GCA_964415495.1 uncultured candidatus Brocadiaceae bacterium
ATCTCGGCCGCTTCACCGGCCGGGCTGAACACCACATCCGCGTCCGCCTCGACGCGGCGGTCGCTCCCTTCGCCCGCGAGCGCCCGTGGCACCCCTCGCAGACGATGGTCGACCACTCCTACGGCGGCCTCGAGCTCACCCTGCGACTGAACAACCTCGTCGACATCGAGCGCCGCATCCTCGCCTGCGGAGCCCACGCCGAAGTGCTCGCCCCGCCCGAACTGCGCGAGGTGCTGCGCCGCGAGGCCGAGGCGATGCTCGGGCGCTACGAAGAATCCGAGAAAAGTTCTGCGCAGGGTCAGCCGGTGTCCCACCGGGACGCGTAAGGTGCGGGGATCCCATGATCCCGATGCATCCCCGCCTACCTCTCGTCGCCCGTAACTTTGCCGTCCACGGAGCCGCGGCGTGATACAGCCATCTCTCACGCCGTGAATCAGCCGCAATCGTCCAGCTCGTCCCCGGCCCGGGAAACGACCCACGCCGCGTCCCGGGCGCCGTCTCGCGATCCGAAAGAAGGGTGGTTCGTGCTCGGCGTCATCGTCGCGACCATCGCCTTCTTCGTGCTCTTCCACCTCTACGCCTGGTTCCGGGTCGTATTCTTCACCCTCTTGGGCGTCCTGGTGGTGTTCATCTCGATCGTTTGCAGTTTGTCGCCTCGTGAGCGAACGGCTTCGCGCCCCCAGCGATCCGTTATCGGTGTGTTCCTGCTCGGACTGCTCCTCGGTTCGTGGCTCGACGACGACGCGGACGACTGCTGAGAACCCCGCCGACCCAAACCCCGCCTCGCGAGCCCATCGCGACGACGACCATTCCCCTTTCCTACATGCGTCCCTCAACCATTCGCACCGTGCCCGAGCCCGCCCCGGCGCACGGCCCAGCGCTCCCCGTCCTGCGCATACCGCTGCCGCTGCCCGCCAACGCCTACCGTCTGCAAACCTCGCCCCTGCGCGGCTTCGCCCACCGCGGGGACCTGGCGATCCCACACGCCGTCGAGCTCGGCGACACGCTCGCGCTGGTGCCCGAGCCGGCCAATCCCCACGACCCCTACGCCGTGCGCGTGCACCACCGCGACCGCCACCTCGGCTACCTGCCGCGTGAGAGCAACCGCATCATCTCGCGCCTCCTGCGCCAAGGGGCCCCGCTGCGCGCCGTGGTCGCCTGGATCGACCCCGCCTTCGACCCGCGGCTCCCGCTCACATTGCACGTCATCTGGGAAAAGCCGGCCTCCCGACCCGCGCGCCGAACCGCCCGACGCCGCAGGAGATCCTGAGTCTCCCGCCTGCGTTCTCGCCACCTCTGCAAACCGAGTCGCAAACGCCCAAAGCTATTCACAGGCCCAACAGACTTGGGGAATGCCTCCCATCCTCGTAAAACACGAAGACCTTAGCCGCCGGCTACTGCCCGTTCGGCGGATGTCTACCAGCGCCACCTGGAAGACTAACCCATGGGCAACCCAGCTCACCCCGGTTCACCAGAACAGCTCACTTGATCAACCGATCATACTCCGCGTGCGCTCCAATCCAAAACCACTCGACCTCGTCGCCGCGGCTGATCGCCAAAGCTCGATAGCCATCTCCAACCCGAGCCGACCAGAACTTGCCGACCTTCTTGAAGCGCAACGAAGGATGCCTCGGATCGCGCAGCCAGAGCCTGAAATTCTTGCGGGCCAGCAGTCGGACCTCCGGCGGCAGCTTGACCAGTGCCTTACGAAAACTCGCGGTCGTCGAGGACTTCATCAAGCGGGACCTTCGACGACGCTTCGTCCTCTCCGGCCAGCCGCGCATAGAGGGCGTCCAAGCGCCCGCTTTTCCCGTCGCCCTCGATTTGCCGATCCCACGCCTCTGCGTCGCGCGCTCTCAAGCGCGCCAACAGAACGCGAAAGTCCTTGTCCGGCAGTTTCGCGATGGCCTCTTCGATCTCTGCAAGCGAGCTCACGCAGGAAACCATGCGCCGCCGGCGCCACAGGCGCAAGATCCGGCTTCAACGGGGCCGCGCTCACGTGAGCGCGGAATGGCGAGTCCGAGTAAATCGATGCTCGCGTCGCAGAACCAACTTCAACGGGGCCACGCTCGTGGGAGCGTGGAGATGCGCACAAGGTCGCCTTCACCTGACCACACCTCGTGGTCCCGACCAGTCCGGGCCGCCATCCGGGTGAGAGTCCGCGTGAGACGACACGTTTGCTCATGGGACGAACAGTGATGCCAGATCAGCCGACAAGTCCAATTTCTTCTCGCTTCGCATAATCACAATGCTGATGGTTCCGTCGCTTCCGACTTCCAAGAGACCCAGTTCATCCCCGCGCCATGGCCTACCACTGCGACTTCGACACCGTCTTCCACGCCGCCACCGGCGGCCAGACGCCCTACGATTAACCGCCCTCGGCAAAACCGCCGTTTAATCACGTTCCAATGCAGCCGCTCGACTTCCCGAGAATCTTTGAACGCCTGACCGGTTCGCCACCCTTTCCTTGGCAGTCTTCACTCTTTTCCAAGTTCATCGCCGACGAGATACCCGCTTCCGCCGCCATCCCTACCGGCCTCGGTAAAACTTCGATCATCGCGATCTGGCTCTGTGCGTTGGCGACCAAACCCAACACCACTCCGCGCCGTCTCGTTTACGTCGTCAACCGCCGGACCGTGGTTGACCAGACAACCGCCGAGGTCGAGCGCCTCTGCGAAGCGCTCAAGCAGAACCCCGAACTCTCCGAAATCCGAAACACGCTCACGTCGCTCTGCGCGCTCCCGCTGCCCAAGCCCGACGCACCGCCGCTCGCCATCAGCACGCTACGAGGCCAGTTTGCCGACAACGGTGAGTGGTGCGCCGACCCCGCACGCCCTGCCGTTGTCGTCGGCACCGTCGATATGATCGGTAGCGGACTCCTGTTTAGTCGCTACACGCGCGGTTTCAAAACCCGCCCGCTCCACGCCGGTTTCCTCGCTCAGGACGCCCTGCTCGTTCACGATGAGGCGCACCTCGAACCGTGTTTTCAATCCCTGCTCGAAACCATCGTCGCGACGCAAAAAGCCGAAGCTGAATTGCGCAAGCTGCACGTCATCGCCCTTACCGCGACCACCCGCACCGAAACCGCAAACAACACCACGCCGTTTACGCTCACCGAGGCGGACCAAGAAAACGAAACGGTTCGCAAACGCATTCATGCCACCAAACGGCTCTCTCCGCTCCCGCTCGATGAGGCCGACACGTTGGACTCAAAACTCGTCGCCTTGGCCAAAGGCAAACCCGCAGGCCGCGCCGTCCTCGTTTTCACCCGCTCCGTTGCGGTAGCCCTGACGGTATTCGAAGAGCTGAACAAGGGAGCACACAAGGGAATGGTTGCCACGCTCACAGGAACCATGCGTGGCGAGGAACGAGACGCACTCGTTGACAAAAACCCCGTCTTCCAGCGCTTCCTTCCCGAGAAGGATCGCGCCAAGAACATCGAGCCACTCACCGGGACCGTTTTTCTCGTGGCGACCAGCGCCGGCGAAGTCGGCGTCAATCTTTCCGCCGACGACTTGGTGTGCGACCTCTCGACTTACGAAAGCATGGCCCAGCGTTTCGGCCGCGTGAACCGCTTCGGCCTCTGCGACGACAGCGAAATCACCGTTGTTCACGAAACGAAGTTCGACTCCGCCAAGCTGATCGAAGCCGCTCGCGAACGCACGCTGGCGCTGCTCCATCAACTTAACGGCTCCGCCAGCCCCGCCGCGCTCGACAAACTGCCCGCCGCCGCCCGCGCCGCCGCGTTTTCGCCGCCGCCCACCCCTTGCGAGGCCACGGACATTCAATTCGATGCCTGGGCGCTCACTTCGATTCGCAAACCCATCGTCGCCCGCCCGCCCGTCGCTCCCTATCTTCACGGCGAAACCGAGTGGCAGCCGCCGGAAACGCACCTCGCCTGGCGCGACGACCAGGACTTCGCGCATATCGCCGCCGATGCCATCGATGGTTTTCTGGAAACGTTCCCCCCGAACTCTCGCGAACTTCTGCGCGACACCAC
>CAYQAQ010000333.1:0-630 GCA_964415495.1 uncultured candidatus Brocadiaceae bacterium
TCGGTGCCGCGTTCGGATTCGACGCCGTTGCCGCTCACTGGTCGGGAAGCGCGACGGCTGGAGATGCTCGGCTCGCTTGGGGGTGATCGTCTCGGCGTTGCTGGGCGTGGTGTTGGGACTACGATGGGTACGTCCACTGTTTCTGTTAGCCACGACGTGTCGGCAACGGGTCGACCATCCGGAACGACCGTTGCCGCCGCTTGGCGACCTGGAAGAGGCGGTGGTGCTCGGCGCTGCGCTCGACGATCTCGCCGCGGCCGAACAACGGCAGCGTGACGCCTTGAGCGAAGCCTTGGAACGCGAGGCTGCGACCAATGCGGTTCAGCAGCGGTTTCTCACCCAGCTTGGTCATGAATTCGGCGGTCCGGTGCGCTCTTTGCAGGCGGTGATCGCCCGTATCTCGGTTGATGGTCGCCTGTCTCCTGAAGATGCGGCGTTAGCGCGCGAAGGCATCGCGGTGCTGGAAGAGCGCTTGCAGGAGGTCCTTGGTCTCGCCAGTGGACTCGATGATGGTCCACAAGCGGGCCGCAGTCAGGATGCCAGTTTGTACCTGATGGGCATCGCCGATGCTTTGCGCCTCAGCGCCCAGCGGCGCGGCGTCAGCATCTTGGTCGAAGCGCCGGTCTTTGA
>CAYQAQ010000333.1:640-1798 GCA_964415495.1 uncultured candidatus Brocadiaceae bacterium
GTCGAAATTGATGCCCGTCTGTTGTCTCCGGTCTTGGTCAATCTGGTCGCCAATGCGGTGCGCTTTGCGCGCTCACGGGTTGTCCTCACGGCTAAGCCCGAGGGCAACCTCGTCCGGTGGGATGTCATCGATGATGGACCCGGCGTGGCGCCAGCCATTCATCGTGCTTTCGTTGAATCCTGCCAGCGCGGGCATGTTCTGCCCGGCACCGAAGGACTGGGGCTCGGCATCGCAGTGGTGTTGGCCAATGTGCGTGCGCTGGGCGGTCGCGTCGACTTGACGACATCCTCGGCGGAAGGGGCCCAGCTCTCGGTCACGGTTCCGCAACGCAGCACGGGCATGGCCAGTGATCGCCGCACCGCGAGCGCCATCACCGCGCTACACCGACGCCGTCACGGCTGACGGCAGCGCGATTCAAATCGCGAAGCCGCGGTCGGCGAGATCCTGGACATCGACAATGCCAAGCGGGCGCTGTTCGTCATCGACGACCGGAAGCTCATTGATCTTGCGCTGAGCGCACAAGCGCAGCGCGCTTTCGACCAACTCGCTGTGCGCGATGCGCAAACCAGGCGACGTCGCGACGGTGGCGACCGTTTGCCGTAACAGGGCGGCAGGATCGCTCGCTTCGGCTAAGCGCCGGCGCAGGTCGCCGTCGGTGAAGATGCCGGACATGCGTCCATCGGCGTCAACGATGATCGCCGAGCCGGTGCGGGCGCGACTGATCAGGCGCATGGCATCGAGCACGGTGACGCCGGGCGGTGCGATCGCGACGCGCTCGCCGGTGCGCATGACTTCGCCGCACGTCGTCAGCTTGCGGCCGAGGGCACCGCCCGGATGGAAACGAGCGTAGTGTTCCGGCGTGAAGCGGCGTTGTTCGAGCACGGTCAACGCCAGCGCATCGCCCATGGCCAACATCGCCGTGGTTGAGGTCGATGGCGCCAGCCCTAAGGGGCACGCTTCAATGACTCGCCCGATCGACAGCACGTGATCCGCGTGCCGGGCCAAAGGACTGGCAGTATCGCCGACAATCGCGATCACGGCGACACCGATGTGGCGCAAGCTCGGGAGCAATGCGACGACCTCTTCGCTGGCACCCGAGTTACTGAAGGCGAGCACGACATCCTGCAATCCTTCGGGCGTCCGCCGCTGCCCGGCGCC
>CAYQAQ010000333.1:1808-3991 GCA_964415495.1 uncultured candidatus Brocadiaceae bacterium
CGAGCACCACATCCTGCGCTGCGACCATGCCGAGATCGCCATGCCGCGCTTCGGTCGGATGCAGAAACAGACTCGGCGTGCCGGTGCTGGCGAATGTCGCGGCCACCTTGCGCGCGACGAAGCCGGCTTTGCCGACTCCGGTGGCGATCAGCCGGCCCGGTTGGCCCTCGCCACAGACGCTGACGATGCTCGCGACGCAGGCGGTCAGGGCCGGCTCTTGCGCATCCAGGCTCTCCAACACCGCCGTGATGGCGGCGGCCTCACTGGCGAGCACCTGACGAAAACGAGCAATCACCTCACGGTCGGCCATGGCAGGATGGTCGCCAGCGTCGGCATCCCAGGCAAGTCATGGCTTGGCATTGCCGGCAGCCACGCCGGCGGTGGACCAGGCTGGCTTCGGTCGCACACTGCGCCGCCATGATCCAGGGCACTCCCGTCGCCGACCGTCTCTATGGCATCACCCTGCGGCCGCAGGAAATGGCGCTCTATGGCGATCGGCTACGCATTTCGTTGCATTATGCGCCGATGGTCGATGAGCCGGCGGAGCCCACGACCGTGCATTTCACGCTGTTGGTCCTCGAAGGGGTGGTGGTGTTGCCTGACGATGCCGCTGAATTCGGGGAAATGGCGGGAAGCGAGCTCAATGTGTTAAAAATTGGCTGGGAATTAGAGATGTCGACGCCGGAGCCGGTGCGGTCGCAGGATTTGGCGGAGGAACCAGAGGAAGTGCCGCGTTTGCTGGGTCGCATCGCCGACACCGTCAACGAATTGGCTCGGCGTGCGGGACTGGAGGCCCCGTTTGGTCCGGACGTGACGAATGGCCTCATCGCTCGCTATCGCGCTGGCTGAGGCGTAGCCGTTTCGTTATCGTCATTTATTGCGAGTGATTTTCATTATTGTCATAACTGACTGCTATGACTGAACCTCGGGGCAAGTGCATCAGTCGGCCACATCTGTGCACCGACTTGCAGGGTGCAGGGTGACTTGTAGTGTTCCGCATCCTTCCGGGGGACCACGGATGCATCGTGGTTCCACAGCAGGGGAGATCTCCGTGTCCGAGACCAGTACCCCGACCGTTTTCCAGGATTCGAGCGTTTTCCCGCTCCTGAAGCAACGCTGGCCGTTGCTGCTGGTGGTGCTGGGCGTGCTTGGCTTCCTGGGGGCATCGTTCTACTTCAGTTTCTATGACAAGGGCTACGCGCCCATGCAGCCGATTGCGTATTCGCATAAACTGCATGCTGGTGACCTCGGCATCGACTGTCGTTATTGCCATTTCAATGCCGAGCGCGGCAAGCACGCCGGCGTGCCACCGACCTCTGTGTGCTTGGGCTGCCACGCCACCGATAAAGGCGGCGTCGCCGGCGATAAGCCCGAAATTCAAAAGCTGTTGGCGATGGCGGCCAGCGACGATGGCACCTGGACTGATCCGAACACCGGTATCGTCCATGAAGGTGGGGCCATTCACTGGAATCGCGTGCACAAGCTGCCCGATTTTGTGTATTTCTCACACCAGTGGCACGTGCAGGCCGGCGTCGCCTGTCAAACCTGCCATGGTCCGGTGGAAGAAATGGTGGTCGTGCGTCAGCATGCCGACCTCAGCATGGGCTGGTGCATCGAATGCCATCGCAAGGACAACTACGTCGGTGGGCCGCTGTATGATGGCAAAGATCCGGCCACCTTCACGGTCGGCGTCGCCGACTATGATGTCCAGCGTGCACGCATTAAGCCGGATGCCGTGGTCGAGTTTGTCGAACGCCACACCAAGGGCGTGCCGCATGAAAAGTTTGAAAAAGCCACCACCGAACGGCCGTTCGGTGATGCTGGTGCTCCGACCCAGCAGCAAATCGACGATCTCAATCGCGTGCTTGAGCGCTTCCCGCATTTGAAGGATACGCCGAATTGGCGCCTCGCCGATCTGCCAGAAACCCATCGCGAAGTGTATCGTGAGTTGATTGCGCAAAAGGCCGGCGCCAAGTCGATCAACGAGGTAACCCCCGATGATCAGCGCCGTTGGCTCATCCAATTGTCTTTCCAGAATTCGCCCACCCAGTGCAGCACCTGTCACCAGTGAACGACCCCATGACCAAGACTGTCTGGACCGATCTTGCTGAACTCGATGGCGCCGATCCGGCCCGCCAGGATGAGTTCGGCCCTGAGGTCGCCCACGCCCTCGCCCAGTTACG
>CAYQAQ010000334.1:0-3951 GCA_964415495.1 uncultured candidatus Brocadiaceae bacterium
GCGCGGTGCTGGCGAGTTCGGTGAGGATGCGCAGGCGCTGATCGAGGCGGTCGTCAGCTTCGAGATCGCGTAGCAGAACCAGTAGGCGGACGAGGCTGGCTTCCGCGAGAGGGCGCAGTTGGTCAGCGGTGACGCCGGGTCGGGTGGCGGAGGAACCGTCCTCGTTGACGGCGGGCGCCGGTTCGGCGCTGAGCATTTCGACAATGAGGTGCGAGAGAAACCGCGGCGAACTGCCCGCTTTTGATAGTACGCGATGGGCACCGGCGATGGTGGCGAGTTCGGGCTGTTCTTCTTCGAAGGCATTGGAAAATACCACGACCGGCACCGTGGCCATGCCCGGGAGGGTGCGCAGTTGGCGCAGCACCACCAAGCCATCGGCATCGCCGAGCATGAGATCGATGAGGATGAGATCCGGTTTCCGCGCAGTCGCTGCTGCTAACGCTTGGGTGCCACTGTCGGCGGTGTCGACGGTCCAGCGCTCCAGTTCGAAACGACTGCGATAGACGCGACGGATGATGGGATCGTCGTCGACCACCAGGATGTGCCAGGCGGCGCTGGCGGCGCGCATGGTCGAGATCGGTCCGGAGGAACGCCCACCACCGGAGAGCACCTGTTCCAGCGCATCTGCCATTTCGAGCGCACTCTGGTAGCGGCGCGTGCGATCTTTATCGCCCGCTTTGCGGATCACCTTCACCAGCGCTTCCGGCAAGTCGGGATTGCGCGCGCGCGGATCGGGGAAGGGATCGTTGATCAACTGCGCGAGGATCGCCCACGCGCTGCCGCCTTCGAAGGGCGCGCGACCGGTGGCGAAATAGTACAGCGACGCGGCGAGGCTGAACAAATCGGCGCGATGATCGAGTTCCTCTTCGGCCAGGGCTTGCTCGGGAGCCATGAATTCCGGCGTGCCGACGAGATGACCGTGCACGGTGATATCGGTGCTGTGCTGCAAATGACGCGATAGTCCGAGGTCGCCGAGTTTAGCCAAACCCGTGGGGCCGAGAAAAATGTTCGACGGCTTAATGTCGCGATGGATCAGTCCCGCCGCGTGGATGGCGGCCAAGCCGCGCGCGCAGTCGCGGCCGATGGCGGCGATCATGATCGCGGGCAGGCCTTGCGGATAGCGGCGGCAGAGCGCCGCGGCGTCGCCGCCGGGCAGGAGCTCCATCGCGAGATAGAGGCGATCGTCGGCGAAGCCGGCATCGTAGTGCTCGACCACGTTGGGATGATGCACGCTGCGCGCATGTTCGCATTCACGCAAGAAACGGCGGCGAATTTCCTCGTCGCCATCTTCGCGATGATGCAGCACTTTGAGTGCGACCCGGCGCTGATCGCGCGTATCGATGCCGGCGTAGACGGCGCCCGATGCGCCGGTGCCCAGCATGCGGATGCATTGATACGACCCCAGGACGGGCACATCGACATCGCCGCGCACGGCAGCGCGCGTCGTTGTCCCAGCGTTCCGAGGGGGGTCGTCATTCATGCGTTCGGTAAGGATTGGCGATGGTGGCGGAGACTCCCTTCCGCGCTAGCGGCGACGTCGGCGATGTCGCCGAGCGTGGCGGTCGCACTCGGCAAATCGCCATCGCGGGCATGGCGCTCGATACCGGCCAGCATGGCAGCGAGTCGACTGCAGCCCATGGTCAGCGCTTGGCCTTTGAGGCGGTGCGCGGCGGCGGTCAGCGCGGAGGCATCCTGGCGAGCCGCCTCGATCGCGGCCAAGCTGCTCGGCAGATCGCCGAGGAACTGGTCGACGATATCGCATAGGACCAGGTTGGCATCGGCACCGAGCTCCGTAGCGAGGCGACCGAGCACGGTGGGATCGAAGTCATCGGTGTTCGCAGTCATGGCAGTCTCGTGAGGGGCGGTGACGGTGGTGGTGTCGCCCACTGGCAGCCAGCGTGCGAGGATCTCATGCAGAGTTTCCAGTCGGATCGGTTTCGATAAATAATCATCCATGCCTGCTTCCAGGCAGCGTTCGCGATCGCCGGTGAGAGCATTGGCGGTGAGGGCGATGATGGGAGTCCGCCGTTCGTGGCCGCGCTCGCGGCGGCGGATTTCGCGCGTCGCGGTGAAGCCATCCATCTCCGGCATCTGGCAGTCCATGAGCACGGCCGCATAGGGTGCGCGCGCCAGCGCCTGCAGGGCCTCCAAGCCGTCACCGACGGTGTCGGCGCGCAGCCCCAGGCGCGTACAGAGCGCCAGGGCCACGCGTTGATTGACCGGATTGTCTTCGGCGATGAGCACGCGTCCGGTTAATGGCTCACCGGGGATCGACGGCCGATTGCCGGATGATGGCCGTTCGCGGCCGAGAATGTGGCGAACCAAGCAGTCGTAGAGCGGAATCTGCCGTACCGGTTTGGTCAGGCAGCTGGCCAAGCCGTGCGCCGCGAGGTGATCGTCGGCGATCGGACTGGCGATGGCGGTCATCGCCACAGCGGCGGTGCGGTTGAGTTGTTCGTCGCTGGCGATGGCGCTGGCGATCTGACGGCTGTCGCCGTCGGGCAGATTCCAGTCGACCAAGATGAGATGAAAACCACGCCGCGCGCTAGCGGCAGCGCGCAACAGCAACAGGGCCTCGGGGCCGCTGGTCGCGGATTCTACGGCTAAGCCCCAGCTGGTCAGCAAGTCGTGCAGGGCGCTGCGGGTAGTGGCGTGATGGGTGAGGATCAGCACGCGCGCGTCTATCAATTCGGGTGCGGCGTGCAGGCCGCTGCTCGAGGGCATGCGGGTGCGCAACGGCAGGCGGCAGCGGAAGGTGCTGCCAGTGCCAGGCAGGCTGTCGACCTCGATGGTGCCACCCATCAGCGTCGCGAGCCGTTTGGTGATCACGAGGCCCAGCCCGGTGCCGCCGAAGCGTCGCGTCGTGCTGGCGTCGGCTTGGCTGAAGGGCTGAAACAGGCGGCTCATCGCTTCGGCGCTGATACCGATGCCGCTGTCGCGCACAGTGATGACCACGTGATGGACGCCTGTCTGTTGCTCGCACGCATTGGCCTCGGCATCCGTAGCCACACTCACCGCGAGTTCACCGCGCTCGGTGAACTTGACGGCATTGCCAACCAGATTGATCACGATTTGGCGCAGGCGAGCCGGATCGCCGTGTACCGCCAACGGCACGTCGCTGGCCAAGGCGCAGCTGAGTTCCAAGCCCTTGGCCTGGGCGCGTTCGGCGAAGATATGCACGGCGTCTTCCAAGGTTGCGCGCAGATCGTGATCGAGATCTTCGAGTTCGAGATAATCGGCCTCGATCTTGGAAAAATCGAGGATGTCATTGATCAACGCCAACAAGCTATCCGAGCACCCTCGCACCGTTTCGACATAGTCGCGCTGGCGGCTGCCGAGATCCGTATCGAGCAGCAGACTGGTCATGCCGATAATACCATTGAGCGGCGTGCGGATCTCGTGGCTCATGGTGGCGAGGAAATCGGATTTGGTACGTGCCGCCCGCTCGGCCTGATCTTTCGCGGAACGCAGCGCCCGTTCTGTTCCCAGTTCGGCCGACACATCGTGCGCCGCACCGATGACGATGCCGCTGTGCGCATCGGCAGCCGCCGACCAGCGCAGGTGGCGCCAGCTCCCGTCTTTGTGGGCGAAGCGCAGATCGACGCCGAGTCGAAAGCCGCCATTGGCCAGGGTTTGCATCTCGGCGGCGGTACCGGGGCGATCTTCCGGATGGATAAAATCGAGCAGTGCGCGGCGATGCAATTCGTCTTGGCTCCAGCCGAGATAAATGGTCCACGCGGGATTGACGCGCACGAAACGTCCCTGTTGATCGGCGATGCACAGGAGTTCGAGCGACAAAGTGAAAAAGCGCTCGAGTTGATCTTCGAGCCGTCGCCGTTCGCGCAGATCGGTACCGACGATCAAGAAGCCCAGAACCTCGCCGCCGTCGTGGTCATGCAGCGCGGTGATCGCGAGGCGTAAGGGCCGCGGCGCGCCGTGCTTATCGCGGCA
>CAYQAQ010000335.1:0-3946 GCA_964415495.1 uncultured candidatus Brocadiaceae bacterium
CACCACATCGGCCTTCTTGCGGCCGATGGCAGTGAAATCGCCGGCGGGCAGAGTCTGCAGAAATTCGAGCTCTTCCGCATAGCCCAGAATCGCCCACGCCAGGCCGCGCGTCCAGGTGCTGAACGGCGCATAGCCCTGCTGTGAGGACGGGCAGCGGAAACGGCCGTCGTTGCGATTGAAAATCGCCTCGTGCGCCGTGCGGCCACGGATGTCGTAGCTGTCGCGGCCTTCGCCGTACCACACGATGTACTTCGCCGTGGTTTCGGCGTGATCGATCAAGCGTCCGAGCAGGCTGATCTTCTGATCGTTCTCGCCCTGGAACACGTGGCCGAGCTGATGTGCGACACCCAAGATGCGCAGCGTGCGCATGGTGTCGACGAACAGCGAATGCGGACCGTTGAACGAATACACATAGCCCTGGCCATCGGCGGTGGTCGACCAGCGCGCGGCCTGGGTGCAGGCACTGGCCTTGATCGCCAGGTCGTAGAAGCGCAATTCCCAGGGATCGTGGGCGATGCGCTTCTCGCGCATCAAGCGACGCAGATTGCCGTAGGTCGAGAGATTATTGAAGCCGTGATCGTGCACGCCGATGTGGGTGACATGCGCGGCCATGTGCTCGACGGTGTGCTTGCGGCCCAGATCGAGCAGCTTGGTGTCGCCCGTGCCATCAAAGGCCAGGATCGCACAGCCATATTGGAAGCCCTGCGTCCACTCGGTCCACCCGCGCGAAGCGTACTTGCCTCCGATGGTGAACACCGGCGTGCCCTTGCTGGTATCCCAGGTGCGCTCAATCAGGCGGGCTTTGTCCGCACCCAGTGCGAGCACGCGATCAGCAGCGGTACGGAGGTCAGCGGAACGGAGTTGGACGTCGATTTTCATGAGGGCAGCGGTTGTGCCGGATTTTCAACGGTGGGTCAATGGTTCGGTCTGTTGCCCCGGTCCATTGCCTCAGTCCGGAGGTCTTGAATGCGAGGGTGTTCAGGTGCCCATCAGGACCATTGAATGCACACGAAAGGTCCGTTTTCAGCAGTGCGCCCGGCAAAAGTGACTTCCGGACATCCGGACCTCCGGACTGAGGCAATGAAGCTATCGGCGCGTGCCCAATCGGCCTGAACTCGCAGAGGTCGCGGCCGACTGGCCGTTCGGGGCGATTTCGCGCAAGAAGGCGACGGTGCGGTCGATGGCGAAGCGGGAGGGACGATCGTGGACGGCTTCAATCCATTGATGACCGGCATGCGGCACGGTTTCCAGGCGGGCGATTTCCCCGGCGGCGGCGAGGCGCTTTTGGAAGGTCAGCGCATGTTTGGTCGGCACGGACTCATCGTTTTCACCGTGCAGGATCAGCATCGGCGGAAAGGCGTCGTCGGGCATGGTGGCCGGATCGATGGCGTCGGCTTGTTCGCCACCGAAGGTTTTGACGCTGGCGGTGCGCTCGAGCGGACAGCCTTCCCAAGGTTTGGTCGACGGCGTGAAGCCGCAGGCGATCGTAGCGACCACGCGCAGGCGGCAGCGGCGATCAGCGAGCATGCGCGTGGCCGCGACCAGGGCGGTCAGGCTGCCGCTGCCGCTGCCGAGCAACACCACGCCGCGGTCGTGCGCACCGTGCAGAGCGGCTTCATCGACGATCTTGTCGCAGGCGGCGATGACATCGCCGACGAGTTCGCTGCCCGAGCGCAGATCTTTCTCGAGCAAGCGGGTGCCAATACTGGCGGCGGCCCAGCCGGCTTCGGCCAAACGCAGGGCGACGCCGCGCAGGTCGTGATGGTCGCCAGCGGTCCACCACTGTCCGGGCAGGCAGATCACCGTCGCGCACTGGTCAGCGCCTTCAGGGACGAAGAGGTCGTAGCGCTGCCGCAGGTGCGGCCCGTAGGCGGATTCAGTGAAGGCGTGGATGGCAGGCATGGGCGGCAGGGTATCGGCTGCCGGTGCGGAACCAGGGGCGATCCCGGGCGTCGTTCACGGTGCGCTGGGGCTCTCGGCCTGGACGTGCTGGCGTTGCTGGGCAACGGCTTGCCGCAGTGCCGCCATCGGCCATGGCGGCGGTGGCGGGCCCGCGCCGTAGCGGGCGGCGAGATGCGCGCGTAAGAGCGGACTCAGATCCATGCCCGTGCGCGCGCCAAGCTGGGTGGCCAGGCTGGTTAAGGTCGTCGAGGGGGTGACGCGAATACCGAGTTCGCTGGCAAGGCGTTCCAGGGCGGCGGTCTCCTGATCCAGCCGTCTTTGCAGCGGATCGCGCGGTGTGGACACCTCCTGGCGACGACGCCAGAGCAGGAATATGGCAACGAGGCCGCAGAGTCCGACGAGAGCGCCCATGATGACGCGGAACCGGCTGGCGGTGGCGCGTTGTTCCACGCTCTCGCGATCAATATGCGTGCGCCAGTCCTGGACCGGCGGTGGTGCCGTGGTGCCTTCACTGGGCACTGGTCCGCTGGTCAAGCGGGTCGCCATGAAATTGGGCGGCGTCGGATCGACGCGATGCCACACGCCGCTCGTATCACGCACTTCCAGCCACGCATGCGCGTGCAGGCCGCGGAAGGTGAAGCCCTCCGTGTCGACTTCGTTCGAGGCGAAGCCGGCGCAGGTGCGCGTCGGATGACCGAGGTAGCGCAGCATGATGGCAGCAGCACTGGCGAAGTATTGGCAATGACCGCGGCGATGGTCGGGGTTGTCGCTCCACAGGAACGTGCGCAGCAGACCTCCGGGTTGGGCGGCTGGAGTCGGGAGATTTTCGATATCGTAGTGACACTGATCACGCAAGACGGCGGTGATACGCGCGGCCGCCTCCGGTGCGGGAAGCGTGCGCCAATTGTCGTCAATGAGGGTCGTCCACGGCAGACTGCGGAGTGTCTGCGGCAGATCGAGATAGCTTTCCGAACCAGCATCGACGAGCACCGTGTCTGCGACGTTGACGCGATACGCACGTGGCGCGTCGTCGAGGCGCGCCGCATAGCGATTGCCGTGACGATCACCGAGGAGGTCCTCCAGATCGACGCCCCATCCCGGTTCGCAGCGCAGCACCGCGTCGTTGCCCAGCGGCAGGCGTACGATCCACGCGAAGGGTTTCTGCGGATCGAAGCTGCGGCCATGGCGGCGCAGCTGATCGAGCGGTTCGGCCTCCCAGCGCACCATCGGGCCGTCGACGACCAGATGTGGCAGGGTGAACACGCGCAGATAGGTTACGTCACTGAGCAACGGCGTATCGGTGTCCTCCCACAGCAAGCGCGCTTTGGGCGTCGGATCCTGCAGAATCCATTGATGTTCGCCCGGTGCGATGGAAGGGCGGCGAATGCCGCTGCGCGCGGGTCCGGCATCCAGGCGTGGGTCATGCCGGTGATGATGCGGAATCGTCAGTGGGGCGACGACCAGCAAGAGCACGCAGATCACCAGACTGGGGAACACGGCGAAGCGCCAGCTCGCGCCGCGCACCAGCACGCCGCGCGCGCCTGCGTGCGCATGCACCCAGGCATCCAAGGCCAAGCTGCCGATCGCTAAGGGCAACAAACCGAGCAGCGGCAGGGCCAGCACCGCCGGATCACCAAACCAACCACGACCGAACCGCCATTCGGAGACCGTCGCCCGGCCAGTGCCGAGCAGCAGGGCCTCAGCCATGATCAGCGATACCATCCAGCGCAACAGGCCGGGACGACTCGGAATCAGCAGCCAATACGTGATCAGCATGCGCAGCCAGCCGTCGATGTGCTGCGGATGCTCACGCACCAGAAACCACCAACTCGCGACCCCGACCGCGACCAGCACCATTTCGCCGACCAGCCAGCGCTTGAGCGGTTTCGGCACGCTTTCGCTGAGCACGGCACCGATCAATAACGCCAACACCGGCAGCAGGGCGCTGGGATAGGCGAAGACCAGATACAACGCGGCGGCGGCGATGACGACCAGATGGCAACGACCGAGCAACGTGACCTGGGGCTCCCACATCGGCAGGGGG
>CAYQAQ010000336.1:0-3929 GCA_964415495.1 uncultured candidatus Brocadiaceae bacterium
CCACCCGCGCCGAGCGTGGTTCTGCCGATCTCGCCCACAGACGATACCACGCCGACCATCAGCGGCACGGCCGAGCCGCAAGCGACGGTAGAGGTGTTAGTCGGTGGTGTTGTGGTGGCGCAGGTGCTGGCCGATGGCAGTGGGGCGTGGGCCTGGACGCCGGCTTCGGCGTGGCCCGATGCGACCTATGCGATCAGTGCGCGGGCTGTGGATGCTGCTGGCAACACGGGAGCGAGTGCCGACGTGCAATCCTTGGAGGTGGACACGGTGGCTCCGCCGGCGGTGCTGATCGCCGGCCTGGATCCCGCCACCGACACCGGGGTACTTGGCGACGGTATTACGGCGCAGACACGCCCGACGGTGCGCGGGTCTGCGGAACCAGGGGCCCTCATCGAACTGCGCGCTGGCGGCACGGTGATCGCGTCCGTGTTCGCCGGCTCAGACGGCACCTGGAGCATCGACTTACCCGCCGATGATGCCGACGAGCTCGCCGATGGTACCTTGATGCTGACCGCCGTCGCGATCGATAGCGCGGGGAACGCCGGCGATCCGTCGGCCGTCTTCGAGCTGGTCATCGACACATTGCCCCCAGCCGCGCCGATCATCACCGCTATTTCCCCAGTGATGGGCGTCTTGCCGAACGTCGTGACCGGTGACAGTACGCCGACGATCAGCGGGACGTCCGAGCCAGGAGCCACGGTGCAGGTGATGGTCGATGGAGTGGTGGTGGGATCGGTGGTCGCCGATGGTGGCGGCATCTGGTCGTTGTCGCTCACCGAACCCCTCGCGCCCGGTCAGCACTCGATCACTGCCGTCGCTGAAGACGCTGCAGGAAACCGCGGTGACTTCGCGTCGGACATCGCTCTGCTGGTGGATCTCGACACGGTGGCGCCGACAGTCAGTGGCCTGATGCCGGATACGGGAGTATTTGGCGATGCGATCACGTCCGCGCCGCGCCCGACCATCGTCGGGCAGGCTGAAGCATTCGCCGAGGTGAGTGTCGTGTTGCGCGACCAAGACGGCGCGATCATCGCGACCCTCGTCACGACTGCGGATAGCGACGGTGCTTGGCAGGTGACACCGCTGGCGGATCTTCCCGACGGCGACTACACGGCCACCCCGACCGCGACCGATCCCGTTGGCAATACCGCGAGCGGATCGGCCTTTGCCCTGGTGATTGACGCCGTGGTGCCCAGTCCGGTCATCACCGGGGTCGTGACGGCCACCGGTGGCCAAGCGATCGCTGATGGCGGCCTGACCAACCAGAACCGACTGGTGGTATCCGGCACGGCTACCGAGGCGACCGACGTGCAGCTCTTTCTGGACGGCTCGGTGATCGCCACCGTGCCGGTGGTGGGTGGCGCCTGGAGCGCCGATCTCGCGGCACTTGGCGTGCTGCTGACCGATGGTGGACACGGATTCACTGCCGAGGCAGTGGCCCGCAGCGGTGCGCGCAGTGCACCGACGATCGACCGCACGGTGATCGTGGATACCCAGACCGTGGTGCCGACTCTCCTGGGTACCGCGCCATCGCTCGGATTTACCACCGCTGGTCTGCCGCTGACCAACGACGCGACCCCGACCTTGATCGGAACAGCGGAGCCCGGCAGCAGCGTCCAGGTCGTCATCGACGGTGGTGCTCCGGTCACCGTCATCGCCGACTCATCTGGGCTATGGACGGTGACGGTCGGCGCTGACCTGCCAGAGGGCCAGCGCACGGTGCTGCTGACCGCGACCGATCCGGCTGGCAACAGCGCGAGCGGCAGTGGTGCATTCGTGATCGATGTCACGGCACCGCCGGCACCGACCATCACCAGCATCGGTCCGGATACCGGCCGATCGGCAACCGACCGTATCACTGCCGCTGAGGCAGTGGTTCTGAGTGGAACCGGAGAGCCGGGATCAACCGTCATCCTGCGGGTAGGCGGCGTCGAACAGGCGCGCGTCGTGGTCAACGGCCTGGGGCAGTGGTCGCTCGCCGCGCCAGGATTCGTCGTGCCGGAAGGACCGCTGAGCGTCACCGCCGAAGCCGAAGACCAGCTCGGCAACACCTCGCCCACGACCAGCATCAGCGCGACGATTGATCGCACCGCACCTGCCGCGCCCAGCGTGCTCGGCTCTGCCAGCGAACTGACCGCACGCCTCGACGCGTTCACCGGCACGGCGGAACCCGGGTCGACAGTCAGCGTCAGCGTTGATGGGGTAGTCGTCGGCACGGCCGAGACCGCTGACGACGGTTCGTGGTCATTGCTGATTCCCAGTGGGCTGATCTCGGGCGATCGCCTGGTCACGGCAACGGCAGCAGATGTGGCCGGCAATGTCTCGCCGACATCGGTACCGGTGCTGATCCCGCTGAATGCCAACCGCAGCGTCGAAGTTAAACCGGCAGCGTGCGGGTTCGGGTCAAACTTCCCGGTGGGGCTGCTCCTGTTGTTCGCCTTCCTTCTGACGGGCCGCCTGCGTTTGCCTGGTTCTGGCAGCACCGGTCTGTTGCTGGCCTGCGCCATGCTGGCACTTCCCCTAGCAAGTGTGGCCGAAGAATCCGCGAGCGGTGCCCCGCTCCTGGTCACGCCGGAGGTGGTCTCATCAGATGCTACGGCGGACGAGGCCGTGCTCGCGGACACGGGGCCTCGCAAGTGGTTGTTCTCAGGGCTCGAAGTGCTGGTCGGCAGTGCCGTCGACCCCGATCCTCGTCCGCGCTACCTCCGCTCACCATTTGCACAGCCATCCGCGAGCGACTGGGACGTGGGACCGCGCATCGCGGTGCGTGGCTGGTTCTGGCGACCCGATGCGCAGCTCAAGGACGGTCCATGGGCAGCTCTTGAGCTGGGTTGGTTCGGCGTCGACGGTGACGAGACAGCTGGTGCCGTCACGGATCCGACCGTACGCTTCCGCCTGCATGCCCTACCCGCGGAATTCCATCTGGGATGGCGCTGGCAACTGACTTCAGCCATTGCCATCCAGGCCGGAGGAATTGGCATTCTTGGGACGGCATTAGGGCGGGTCACCGTCGAGGATAGCGCAGACGGAATGTTGCAAGGTGACGACGGACTGGGGGTCGGCTGGCTGCTCGGTTGGGGTGCAGGGCTCGGTGTGCGTGGTCGGGTCAGAGATGTCGAAATCGGTCTCGACGGACGTTGGAGCACGACCCGCCTGAACTTGGCGTTCGACCGCATCGAACGGGTCAATGGCCAGACCGTGGCTAAAGATGCCATCGAAATCCGCACCGACTTCACCGGGTTCAGTTGGGCCGCGTCGTTGGGCTGGCGCTGGTAGGCGCGGCGGTGCTGCCCGTGTTCTGAACGTTACCCGCGCCCGCGTATGGTCAAATGAATCGAAATGCGGGTGAAAACCGCCTCCTCACGCCCATATCTGTTCAATATCCATCAGACCACTTCCCATCGATAATGCCGAAGAATTCCGCCCAATCTGATTCGCAAATGAGCTTTTCTTTGGCCGTGGGCACCTGCTGCCGCCATAAAGTGGACTGATCATCTGATCGGCCAATGACATGACGCATCAACCCCAGCCACCGGTTGGGGTTTGAGCTTGCTTGGTTTCAGGTGCTCTTGCCTTCGGTGATCGAGGCGATGAGGCGGAAGACCACTAGTGTCCTGACGCAGAAATCCTTGTCATCCTGCTTGCCCGCGCCCGCCATCTGCTGCGTTGCGAAAACCTTGCGATAGCGCTGCTATCGCTGGTAAGCGTTCAACGGACGGAACTAGCGAACCGACCGCCTACGACAGAAGGTGTTCCATTTTGTCGGCGATGATCGATAGACGATAGGCGGTCGATCCCGGGAGCGGTGCGTCGAGTGTAAGCGTTCAACCGGCGGAACTAGCGTCGCTGACGGAACTATCGTAGGTCATGGCGGTAGGAGGTCTTCCCATGACCGAAGCCATCGCCGTCCCGTTACTGCCCACAACCAC
>CAYQAQ010000337.1:0-3923 GCA_964415495.1 uncultured candidatus Brocadiaceae bacterium
CCTTTGCCGCCGATGAGCTGCGCGCGTGGTGCGATCAGGAGGGTCTGGTGCTGATCGAAGACGGCAGCCAAGCCCATGGTGCTCGCTTGCACGGTCAGAGCGTCGGAGGTTTCGGCCATGCGGCAGCGTTTTCGTGCATGGGGCTCAAGCTATTGGCTGGGACTGAGGGCGGCTATGCGCTTTTTGCGGACGCTGCGGCCGCCGAATGCGCGGCTCTCTACGGACGTCATCCGCGTGGCCTACCGGCGGATCGCGCTGAGGTGCTCGGCCCCGCCGGTTTACTCGACAGCCTGCAACTCGGCTGGCGGCCGTGCACGGTGTCTGTCGCGTTAATTCGCGCCCAACTTCCGTACCTCGAGGGCGAGATCGCTGCGCGCCGTCGCAACCTCCAGCGCCTGCGCGACGCATTGGCTGATTGTGCCGAATTGACCGTGCCGCCAGAACCCGTCGGTGGTGAAAGCGCCTGCCATTTGCTGTCGTTGCTTTATCACGGTGATGATTTGAATGCATTCCGCACGCGTCTGACGGCGGCACAGGTTGCGACGTTCCGCTATATCCCGATTCCGATCCATCGACTGCGGCGGTTGAACCCGTACGATTACCAAGGTCCGCCGGTATTCTGGCATGAACAACTGCGACGCGCCGATATTGATTACCGCCGTACCGCGTGTCCGCAGACGGACTGGCGAGCCGCCCGCGAATTCACCATGGGCTGGAATTGGACTGAGGATGCACCCGAAGCGATGGCCGACTTGGCCACCGTGCTCAGGGCGTGCTGCTGAGCAGACCAGTCAACGATTCCGGCAAGCGACGAGGGCGGCCATCGGCACCGACACAAGCGACCACCACGCGGCCCACGGTGCGTGGTTGCTCGTCGCCGACCAAACGAATTTCGCTGTGAAATTCCACGCGACTGCGACCAATGACCGCAGCGGTGGTGCTCAGGATGACTTCGTCATCAAAGCGTAAGGGCTGACGATAGGTCAGCGCCACCTCGATCACGGGCATAAGCACGCCGTCGATTTCCAACTGACGATACGAAAAACCATGGGCGCGCAGCCATTCAATGCGGCCAGCTTCCAGCCACGTCACGTACGCACCGTGATGAGCGTAGCCCATTTGATCGCTCTCAGCGTAACGGACGCGAAATTGCCAGGCGACCGCGCGTGAGGTCCCCTCGGTCATCACATCAGCGTCCGGCGGTCGCCACAGGCGTCGGCACGCGCGGCGTCAGCAGACCCGGCACCGCCAACAACGCGACCACCGCAACGGCGGCGACCGCCAGCGTCCAGGCGCCCAAGGCCTGATTCGATACGCGGCGCTCTTCAACGCGGCTGCCCGTCCACAGCGTGATGATCAGGCGCAGGTAATACGTGGCACCGACCACGGCCATGAGCATACCGAAAGCTGCGATCGCGACCTTACCCTTGCCGACCAGATCGGCGAAGACCAAGTATTTGCCGAGGAAACCCACCGTCGGCGGAATACCAGCGACCGAAATCAGGAAGACGGTTGCCACCAAGCCATGAAAAGGATGCGCGCGGCCTTGACCGCTCAGCCCGTCGAGGTCATCGCCGAGATCATCGCGGCCACTGAGCGCAGCAACCGCGGCGAAGCTGCCGGCCGTAGCGATCGCATAGCCGAGCAGGTAGTAGACGAAACCGGTCAACTGCACCGTGCCGCCAGCTTCCGGCAGTACGAGCGCGAGCAGCACATACCCCGCATGCGCCACCGAACTGAAGGCGAGCATGCGTCGCGCCGAGGTTTGGCGCAGGGCCGAAAAATTGCCGACCATGAGCGACAGCAAGGCCACCACCAGGATGACGACACCCAGGCGGTGGAATGCGGCCAAGCCTTCAGCGGTGACCACCACGGCAGTGTCCAAAGCCAGTGGGCCGGGCGGATGCACGCCAGAGGCGCGGGCCAAACCCGACAACCAGAACGCGGCCAGACCGGTGAAACCACCGACCTTGATCACCGCACCCATGAAACCCGACACCACACCCGGCGCACCGGTGTAGGCATCGGCCGTCCAGAAATGGAAGGGCACTGCACCGACTTTGAACAGCAAACCGATCACCAGCAAAGCCGAGCCCAACTCATGCAGGCTGCCGCGGCCGTCGAGAATCGCAGCGCCAAAAGCCGTGCTGCCGGTAGCACCGTAAAGCAATGCCGCACCGTAAAGGAAGATGGCGCTGAAGATCGCGCCCATGATGAAATATTTGAACAGCGCTTCGTTCGACTCCAAGCGATGACGACGCAACCCGACCAATGCATAGACCGCCAAGGAAGCCAATTCGATACCGATGAACAAAGCGATGGTGTCGACCGCCAGCACCATGAGCAGTGCGCCCACGGTGGCGAAAGCAGTCAACGCATAGGGCTCACCACCCGCAAACTTGTCACGACTCAAGGTCTGTTGCAGACCGCCGAAACTGATCGCCGCAGCGGCCAGCACTCCCAAGCACAACCACTGCCGCGCCGGATCGATGGCGAACATGCCGTGGAAGTTGCCGGTCACGCCGCCATTCAGTGCCACGATCAAACCGGCGACCAAGGTCGCCACGCCGCCGATCCACGGCAGCACCGCGTGCTTGCCCGAGCGACCCAGGAAGGGTTCGAGGCCTAAACAGATCAGGCCACCGATGGCAACGATCAAGGCCGGAAGAAACAGCGGAAAGACATCAGCGGGAGGCATGGATCACACCAGTCTGTTCAAGGGATTCGACCTCGACCTGTGCCGTGGCCGGTTTACTGCGCTCGACCGCAGCAGCCTTGCCGAGTTCGATCGCCACGCTGCCGGCGCGTTCAGCGATCGGGCGTGGGTGAAAGCCGAAATAGATGCTCAGCAGCAAGAGCGGCACCACCGCTGCCAGTTCGCGAGCCGACAGATCCGGCAAGACCGCGACTTCGCGATTCGGCGGGCCGTAGCACCAGCGCTGCACCAAGCGCAACAGATACACGGCGGTCAGGATCGTTGACAGACCACCGATAGCAGCGATCCACCAGTGCTCGACCGAGAAAATACCGAACAAGAGCAGGAACTCGCCGGCGAAACTGGCGCTGCCGGGCAAGGCCGCCGAAGCAAAAGCGGCGATTACGAAGCACACCGCCATCGCCGGCATGCGCAGGGCCAAGCCGCCGAAATCATCGAGTCCACGCCGTTGCGCCCGGCTCTCGACCGCACCCACCAGCATGAACATCGCCGCGATGGCGAAACCATGTGCCACCAACTGGATGGTCGCACCGCGCAGCGCGGTCTCTGACCCGACGAAGATGCCGACGATGACCAGCGACAAGTGGCTCAGCGACGAGAACGCGATCAGCTTCTTGACGTCCGTGGTCGCCAAAGCCAGGAAGGCCCCGCCGATGGCGCCGATGAGTCCGAGCACGATGAAGACCTGAGCCCACTCCACCGAGTGCTGCGGGAACAACGGCAGAACGAAGCGCAGGAAACCGTAGGCACCCAACTTGGCCATCGCACCCGAGAGCAGAATTACCGCCCCGGTTGGGGTTTCGGCGTACGTCCGCGCCTGCCACGAGTGCAGCGGGAAGAGCGGTACTTTGACCGCGAAGGCCAGCGCAAAGGCACCGAACGCAGCCAACGATTCGCCCCGGGTCAGCAGTGCCATTTCGGCCGGCAACTCGGCCAGACTGGTCGTGCCCAGGCGCTGCGCGAGATACCAAATTGCCACCAGCAACAGGATCGAACCGGCCATGGTGTAGAGGAAGAACTGCAAGGCCGCGCCACGCCGATCGGCACCACCGAACACGGCGATCAGCACCAACATCGGCACCAACATGCCCTCGAAGAAAAGATAGAAGACCAGGAGGTCGCGCGCCAGCAGAGCGCCGATCATCAAGCCACCGCAGGCGAACATCGCAGTCGCGAATTCACGCATACGCTCACCGACTTGATCACG
>CAYQAQ010000338.1:0-3907 GCA_964415495.1 uncultured candidatus Brocadiaceae bacterium
CGTGCGCAAGATCAACGTCGACACCGACAACCGCCTCGCCATCACCGCGTCGATCCGCAAGTACCTGATGGACAAGCCGGCCGAGTTCGACCCCCGCGGCTACCTGACGCCGTCGCGCGCCGCCATGCAAGTCATCGTCGAGGAGCGCATGCGCCAGTTCGGCCAAGCCGGCCACGCCGCTGGCGTGCCGATCGTCACCTTGGCCGAGATGGCCGCCGCGTACGCCGCTGGCAAATACGGAGAGAACGCCAAGCCCGACGCCGCCTGGAAGAAGGAAAAGGGCAAAGGCGGCGGCGTGAGCGCGATGGCGCACTGAGCCGACGTTTGTGCTGACGACGCAACGACCCACGCCGATTGGCGTGGGTCGTTGCATGTTGATCCGCAGCATAGGTCCCGTTATCGGTACCTGTGCCGCAGACCTGGAGATTCAGGGTGAAACCGCGGCGATTTCAGGTCGCATCGACATGCGCTAGAAACGCCCCCATTACCCGGGATATCTCTTCTGCCGTCACCGCGATCCCTTGCTGCGATGCGAAAACATCCTGCACTTCCAGACTACCGATTCCGTCAGCGGTTTCGTAAAGCCGCCCCAAGTGTTCGCGGGTTCGCCGGAGCCACGCTGCCCATTCGTGATTCGCCTCAGCCAGCTCGTGCCAACGTCCCGCGAGTTCGTTCCACCATTCTCGAAAGCCCCAAATGGTGAAGACAATATCGGCTTGATCGGTAGCGGATTTCCCCTTCGCCTGTCGGTTCGCGCGGATGCAGGTTTTTTGCACGATGTATGAAATCGGATGGGGAAGGAGCATGCGTCCCAGGCGATGGTCATTGATGACGATGGGCTTGTAGAGCAACAGATCGACATAGCGGAGTGCGTGGGCGATCAATCCCGTCTGGGGATGCCCTGGCGAGACCGCTACGCGCCCCTGCAATGGCACCAGGAATTCGAGGTGCACATCGGCACGCCCCCGCGTCCCGTCTTCTTCGAGCTGGAAACATGCCTCCACCGGTCGTCCGGCGGCATCAACGGTGATGTATTCGACCAGATGGCCATCTTTGAGAGCCAACGGAATCGATGTGCGGCCATGCGGCTGGGTTGGATTCGCCAGCGCTACGTCGACGTCCACCGTGACGCGAGCGATCATCGGGGGTGGGATGAAAGCCGGATGCCTGGGGAAATACTGCGTTGCCAAGCCTCCGACCAGGACGATGTCATTGCGGTAGCTATCGAGCGCCCGCCAGGAGCGGTCGAGCAGTTCGTCAAGTTTGTGCTGCAGATCAGCCATGGTCATCCGTCTCTGCTTGATCGATGAGTCGCTGGGCAATGGCCCAAGCCTGGTCGTCACCGCGTCCAGGATCGCGTACGACATCGAGGGCAGCCTGCCACAGATCAACAACCCGCAGCTCTGCAAGCGTAACGCTGCCGCCCAGGAAAGGCCGAAGCAGCCGAGAGGCGCACGGGATAATCGCAAATGCCGCGTCGCGCTCATCACAGGGCGTCAGACCCCAGGCATGCAACATCCCGTCGATCGGTCCGGATGCGTGGATCGTCACGCGGGCGGTGCCAGTGACCACGGCGACCTCATGCAGCGTGCACGCGGTCCAGCCGCCCACGGCCCACGTGCAGCCAGGAATTACAGGCCGCTTCGCGAGCCAGTCGAGGACTGCGCCAGGATGATCCAGCCGATCGAAGAGCGGTCGCACCGACCGACTGGTAACCCGGACGTGGCGCGCGTGATCGAGCCAATACCGCAGCAGGGCGTCCGCGCGACGGAGGCGCAGATCGCCAGCCATCCAGCCCCGTGAAGTGAGGGCATCGATCAGACGGTAGACGGTGCTGGCGCTCACACCGGCAGCCGTGGCCAGATCGCGGCCGCGCGTGCCGGTGACGCGAGGGCCGTCCCACCACGACATCGGTGCGTGGCGCAGCAGCAGGAGTTTAAGCAGCCATTGATTCACGGCGGTGAGGGGCAGATCGACAGCGGCTTGCGCCCCACTCGGCGCCCCATGCTGGCGTGGGCGTTGCCGCTCTGGTTCAGCGGCATCGACACCGATCCCTGGCAGCCAGCACCACCAACCGCCCGCGGCAGAGACGACCACGACATTGAACTGCGCCGGGCCCAGCGGCACGACCAATCGTCTGACGCTTTCGCGCAGACCGGCAGGCATGACCGGAACCAGGATCGCGATGGTGTTCGTGACCGTCGGATCCTGGGGCGCGCCTGCGTGCCGCAGTGCCGCATGGGCCACCGCCTGTTCGTGAAGGCTGCGGCCTGGAGTGGGAATGCGCTTGAGGTCGATGCGGAGTTCCGCCACCTGTCCATCCGGTAGAACCAATCGACAAGCGAGATCCACCGTCCGTCCTAGGCCCTCTGGGTAATCGTGGATTTTGACGGAGCCAAACCGTTGGAGAACCGCCTCAGTGGCCTGCCAAGTCTCCGTCTCCGAACTGCTACCGGCCTGCATGAATAATCTTTATATTGGAAATCACCGTTTACAAGGTGAAATCCTTTATATTGGTTATTCATAACGCCATGGTTCCGTATGCCGAACGCAGCGCGACCACAATCGTGCTGGAGCGCGGGCCTCCAGGCCCGCCAGCTTCTCGGTGGAGGTGCTTCGTGATTGATGGCACCTCCGCGCGGCTGGAGCTACGCGCTCCATGCGCACTCGGCTGAGCGCCTCCCGCGCTCGCAAGCGCTGCCCAAAAACATCGCCCCCCGGTCGTTGCGGACCGGGGGGCGTTGGGTTCAGCGTCGAACCGTAACTCGTTCAGGCTTAGCCGAGGAGCTGCAGCACGTTCTGCGGCAGCTGGTTGGCCTGGGCGAGCATCGCGGTGCTGGCCTGGATCATGATCGAGTTGCGGGTGAACATCGCGGACTCGGCCGCAAAGTCCACGTCGCGGATGACCGATTCGGCCGCGATGGTGTTCTCCATCGTCGCCCGCAGGCTGCTGACGTTGCTTTCCAGGGTATTCGCCTGGACCGCACCGAGCAGACCGCGCTGATTGGTCACATCGTCGATCGCCTTGTCGATGATCGACAGGGCTTCCTGAGCCAGGCCATTGGTCAGGTAGGCACCCGTCCGCAGGCTGTCCAGGGTGGCAGCCGCATCGGTGATCGTACCCGTGGTGGCATTGCGACCCAGCGCGGTAGCGCGCATGTCGCCGATGGACACCGAGGTGGTCTGATCGCGGTTAGCGCCGATCTGGAACACCGCACCTTCAGCTTCATCGGCGTAGGTAACGGTGATGCCGTCGAGGACGTTCGGACCCTCGGAGGCTTCCACTGCGTCGACTTCGGTGACACCGTCTGCCGTTACCGTGGTAGCGGCGACGCCATCGAAGCGTTGCCAGGTGTCATTATTGTTGACCTCGACGTAGAAGCCGTTTTGGACTGCCCCGGTCTCGAGTGAGGTCAGGGTGATCTCGCCGTTGGCGGAGAGTTCGGCGGTCCAGCCATCAGCCGCAGCGGCCGTGATGAAATCATCAAGGGCATCAGCGCCGGTCACCGTGCCGTCACCGAGGGTGATAGACTCGCCGACGATATCGGTGCCATTGGTGATACGGAAGCCGAAGTTTTCAGTGTTGGTGATGACATCGGACAGGTCGCCAGTCAGGTCAACACCAACGACAGTGCCGTCACCAGTGAAGACGCCGGCGGCAACCACCCCATCAACCGCATCAACCGCATCACTGCCAACCTGGGTGACGGCAGCATCTGTAGCGTCCAAAACCATGGTGATGCCAAGGCTGGAATTGCCGACGGTCACGGCACTTGATGTGGCACTTGTCTGGGTGAGCGACCCGACGACTTCGTCGTTGGCATTAACGACTTGCACGACCAAGGGTTGCCCAGCAGAGACGGCCTGGGCCTCTACTGCGTCGACTTCGGTGACACCGTCTGCCGTT
>CAYQAQ010000339.1:0-3617 GCA_964415495.1 uncultured candidatus Brocadiaceae bacterium
TCGCCGTGATGCTCTGGGGGCTCGAACTCGACCGGCGACTGCGGGCAGCGGGCTTGGAGTCGGGCGTCGTGGCCATGGGATCCATCGGCGGTTCGGGCGGCGGGGAGGAGGTCGGCGTGCTCACAGCTCGATGGCCCTCTTACGGTACCGCAACCGCACCAACTCGGCGATGGTGTTGATGCAGAAGGTCATGATGAACAGCACCAGGGCCGAGAAGAACAAGATGCGATAATTCGTGCTATTCTTGACCGCCTCCATCATTTCGACGGCGATGTTGGCGCTTAACGTGCGGAAGCCGTTGAAGATGTTCCACTCCATGATCGGCGTGTTGCCGGCGGCCATCAGCACGATCATGGTCTCACCCACCGCGCGACCGAAGCCGATCATCACTGCCGAGAACAAGCCGCTCATCGCGGTGGGGATGATGATGCGGATGGCGGTCTGCCACTGCGTCGCACCAGCACCCAGCGAGGCTGCGCGCAAATGCTCCGGCACTGATGACAAGGCGTCCTCAGCGATGGTGTAAATGATCGGGATCACCGCGAAGCCCATCATGAAGCCGACGATCAGCGCGTTGCGCTGCACGTACTGATCCACGTAGGAGCCGCGCGGATCCCAGACCAAGCCGAAGAGCGCGGACAAGATCGAGGCCACCACGAGCACGGCGAGACCGCTGATCACAAACTTGAGGGCATCCAAGCGCGCGAGACGAGCCCAGCTCCATGCCATCGATATACGCGTGAGCAGGGGATTGACGACCTGACTCGAGAGAATGCTGACGATTAAAATCGAGAACGGCAAGAAGAGCAGCATCCAGCCACCAAACGGACTGCTGGCGAAGGTCGGATCCGCAGGATCTTGGCGATGCGCGGTGAGCCAGGTCTTGATGTCGTAGACCACCTGCGGGTTGCCGTCGGCGGTGCCCTTGAGAATGGTGACTTTGAACAAGAAGCGCTCGACCAGCGGCCCCATAAGGTACGCGGCGTAGATGCCGAACGGAATCAGACCAAGGACAATGAGGAAGCGGTAGGCACCATAGCGCAAGCGCACATGAGCCGGCTGGGCCTGCCAGATGTAGGCACCGACCAAGAACGCTACGGGCACCGTGACCAAAGCCGTCAGCACCGCCGGCACGATATCTTCGAGGAACTGGGCGATAACCAAACCCGCAAGGAAGCCGAGCACCACGCTGGGCAAGCTGGCCATGGTCTCGATGGTCGGCTTGATGCGCGCTTTGGCATTGGGCGACAAGAACTCGCTGGTGTAGATCGCGGCGAGCAAGGCCAGCGGCACTGCGAAGAGCAGACTATAGAAGGTCGCCTTGATGGTGCCGAAGACCAAAGGCATGATGCCGAACTTGGACTCGAAATCGTCCGTGCCGCCCGTCGACTGCCAGACATGGCGCGGCTCGTTGTAACCCTCATACCAGATTGGCGTGAAGATGGCCTTGAGCGACACTTCCGGGTGAGGCAGATTCAAACCGAGCAGATTGAAACTATTACCCGACATGGCCAACAGACCGTTGTCGCGGGCATTGATCACCAGGGTATCGACCTTGCCGGTGCCTTGCACTTCGCGTTCAAAAAGGAAGCGCTCATTGGTGACATTGTGCATGCGCACTTTCCCGTCGTCATGACCAATGGCGACCATGCGGTTGCGCTGCGACGAGGCGATGCTGGTCACTGCGCCGGCACCCTCGCCGCTGAGTACATGCACCTTGGACAGCTGGTAGTTGTCGCGGGTGGTGGCGTTGTCGGGACGGGTGCGGAACCAGGTGGTGATGTTGCCGGCGCTGTCGCCGACCAGCAAGGTGGTCTTGCCGATAAGGAAGTCGGCTTTGGTGAGGCGAACGCTGGTATCGGTGGTCAGGGCGACCTCTTCGACCATGGCAATATTGTCGTAGGTCCGGCAGTCGAAGCGGCGCAGCACACCGTCAGGCCAGATCAAATAGATATTATCGCCCAGACCCGCGATGCGCAGATCATACGGTTTTTCGCTGCGCTGCTCGTAAGGAATGTCACCGACCACGGTCTGCATGGTGACCTTCCGCGTCATCATGTTGCGTCGCGCGGTGACGCGCACGATGCGGAGACGATCATCGGCGGTCAGCGCCGTAAAGGTCATGGTCGACGAGGCGCGACTGGGATCGTCAACGCCAGTCTTGTCGAGCAAAACCACCGCCGCATCGGAACCGGTGGGGACCGGATCGTTGAGGTCGATGCGTAGGGTCAGGGTGCGGAACTGGTTCTCGGGCGTGCGTTGCACCAAGCCGTTGCCGTGCGTCAGGATCTCAAGAGGTTTGAGCGCCTCCATCTCCGGCGTAACGGCGCTATCGTTAAGGAAATCGAGCTGGAAAGAAATGCGGCCGAGGCGGACGGTGCCGTCAGCATAGCCGATGGCGACCAGATTGGTCTCCTTGGGGAAGGACCACGCGGTCATCGGCGTTTCGCGGTTGAGGCTTTGCTCCTCTAACTGCTCGCCGGTATCGAGGCGAAAAACCCGGACCACGCCATCGCGTTGCACGGTCCAGGCCATGAGATTGTAGTCATCGAGGGCGACATGGATCGCCTCGGAAGCGGGGGTATCAACCGGTTGATCAGCACGTTGGGTAACGCGCGGTTCACCAGCGTCGGGCGCGGCGAACATGGGCACAACGACCCAGACCAAGAAAACGCAGACGGTGGTGACGGCAACAATGGTGCCTAGGCCGCCGATGGTGATGAAGGTGCGGGCGAGAGCGTCGCCCATCTTAACCGTCCACTTGGTCTTGCGACTGCGACGGTGCCCGCTGAAGGTGCGGGCCGGTTCCTGCGTCATGGGGTCCACCAGGAGGGCCCCCGCCGCCGAAACGGCAGGGGCGGTTCTCTGTCTTGCATGAGACCGGTCGGAGTCCACTCCGACCGAGTCGTACAACTGCTCTTTAGAATTCGGCCTTGATGCCGACCGACTTCAGCGCCTCGCGGGCCACAGCGGCGCCGACGGGGTAGTAGCCGTCACGGACGATGTCCATTTGGCCCTGCTTACTGAAGATGTACTTGATGAATTCGCGGCGGAGCGGATCCAGCTCGCTGCCCGGACGGTAGTTGACGTACACGTACAGGAAACGGGCCAGGGGGTATTCGCCCGAGTAAGCGTTCTCAGCGATGGCTTCAACCGGGGTGCCATTGGCGTCGGCAGTCAGGGCCACGGCGCGCACGTCCGGGGTCATGTAACCGATACCGCTGTAACCGATGCCGTTCTTTTCCGAGGCGATACCCTGGACCACCGAGCTGCTGCCCGGCTGTTCCTTGACTTCGTCGCGGTAATCGCCGCCGAAGAGGGCGTTTTCCTTGAAGAAGCCGTAGGTGCCCGAGGCGCTGTTACGACCGTAGATGCTGATCGGCAGGTTGGCCCATTCGCCGGTCATGCCAGCCTGGCCCCAACGGTTGATCGACTCGCTATGACCGCCGCGGCGGGTCTTCGAGAAGATCGCATCGACCTGCTGCAGGGTCAGACCCTTGACCGGATTGTCCTTGTTGACGTAGACGGCGAGCATGTCGACCGACGTCGGCAGAGCGACGACCGGGTAACCGTACTGCTTCTCGAACTTGTCCTTCTCGTCGCCCTTCATCTCGCGG
>CAYQAQ010000339.1:3627-3903 GCA_964415495.1 uncultured candidatus Brocadiaceae bacterium
GAGCCGGCGGCGCGGTGCCCGAGCCCTTGCCTTCGACTTCGACCTGGACGTTGGGGTACTGGCGCAGGAAGCCTTCGGCCCACAGCGTCATCATGTTGTTCATCGAGTCGGAACCGACCGACTTCAACGAACCGGAGATGCCGGGGACGGGGGTGTAGTTGGGCAGAGCCGAGTCGACGGTGACGGCGCCGAAGGCCTGGCTGCCGAGGCCGACGGCCAAGAGCAGGGCGGTGGCCGTGGAGGCCTTGGTGAGTAAACGCATGCGTGTCCTCCTAG
>CAYQAQ010000340.1:0-3882 GCA_964415495.1 uncultured candidatus Brocadiaceae bacterium
CGTTGTCCGAGACCAAGGCCGCCTGCGCCTGACCCGAGGCCAGCAGGGACCACAGCGTCTCGCCACGTGGCCGCTGCACGACCTGGACTTTCAGACCATAACGCGGTGGTAAACCGCCATCGATGGCCACGAATAAGCCGCCGGCGCGCGCATCCGGCAGGTCGATGGCCACGGTGAGCGGCTCTGATGCCGCGAGACCCGAGAGCAGGAACAAGAAGAGGATACCGGAACGCATGGCCAGCCAGTCATCGTGGGCGCAGCGATGGTACTGCCAGCGAAAGAATCCTTGCTCGAGTCGGCCTCGTAGGGGACGGCCGGGAGCACCTCGCTCTCCATGACACCACCCCGACCAGCGGCCGGGGTGGGATCGTTGGCGGACCCGGTGGGATTCGAACCCACGAGAGACTTGCGCCCCTGCCGGTTTTCAAAACCGGTGCATTCAACCGCTCTGCCACAGGTCCTGGCGCGGCGAGGTGGGTGCCGTTCTATGAACGATTCCGCAGCACGCCAGCCTCCCCGCCCGCGGGTCGTCTGATCGGCTCAGGCCGCCCATAAGGCGATACCCAGACGGCGCAGGCAGGCCATCCAGGTGTTGCGTTCTTTCGCGCGCACCGTGCGCAGCAGGACCTGGACCTTCTCGTCGTCGGTCAGCGCGCGCGGCCGGCTGCGCAGCGGCATATCCGCCTCGTCCGGCGTGCGCGCACCTTTGCGGGTATTGCAGAAACGGCAGGCGGTGACCACATTGCCCAGCGTATCCAGGCCGCCGCGCGACAACGGCATGACGTGATCGCGGGTGCCGATTTTCATCGACACGCGCGCCCCGCAGTATTGGCAAGAGAATTGATCGCGCACAAATACCGCGCGTTTACTCGGCGTGCGGAATAAACCGGAGCGACGATGGCTGGCCACCTGATAGCGCATCACCACGACGGCGGGCAGATGGAATTGGCAGTGCTGACTGCGCACGATCTCGGGATAATGCTCGATAGCGTCGGCTTTGCCGGTCAGCACTAATGACAGCGCGTCAATCCAATGTTCCTGAATGGTCAGGAACTCATAACTCGCATTGAGAACCATGCAGCGCGACATGTGGTTTCCGAGTGCGAGGCATCCTGCCAAGCTCGCCTGCGAATGCACGCTGCTGGTTAGAGCAGACGCTTAGAGCAGACGATAGAGCGACTTCAGGGCGAGGATCTCCAGCCCCTGCACCGCGCGCTCATGGGCGCCGAGAATGCCGACCGGATGGCTGCCATCGATGTTGTACTGCTGGTGCAGCCGGTAGAGCCCGGAGAAGAAACTCGAGTTCACGCGCGGACCCATGGCCGCAATGTCGATGGTCACGGACGCGTACGGCCCGGAATACCGCGCGACGATCAGATTGATCCAATCATGGTCCTTCCCATTCGCGTCAAAGTCGCGGTGGAGATGGATCGCAAGCTGATCGTCGGCGAGCTCGACATCAAAGGCGGGGCGGGGTGTGAAGGAGCTCACACCGGCGAGCGTAGCACCAGAATGGCGGTCGTCACCTTCCAAGTCGTGTGACCGTAAGGAGGTGCAACGCCCACTCTCTGCGATTGTCGCCGCCCCAGGGCAGCGCAGCATGCGCCATGCAGCAGCTGGTCCTCACGGCCGTGAACACCCCCCTGCAGCTCGTGGAGGCGCCAGATCTGGAGCCCGCTGCCGGCGAGGTCCTGGTGCGGTTGTACGCGGCTGCGCTGAATCATCGCGACATCTGGATCAGCCAGGGGCGCTACCCCAGCGTCCACCCCCCCTGCGTGCTGGGATCAGATGGCGCGGGCACCGTCGTCGCCTGCGGTGCCGACGTCGACGCATCCTGGCAGGGCCGGGCGGCCGTCATCAATCCCGCCTTCGCCTGGGGCGACGATGCCGCCGTGCAGGGCGCGGACTTCACCATTTTGGGCCTGCCCCGACCCGGCACCCATGCGACCCATATCGCCGTACCGGTCAGCCAACTGGGGGCCAAACCGCCCGAGCTCGACTGGCGGCAGGCCGCCGCATTGCCGCTGGCGGGCTTGACCGCGTGGCGAGCCCTGGTGGTCAAAGGCCAGCCGCGACCCACGGATACGGTGCTGATCACCGGCATCGGTGGTGGCGTGGCGCTGTTCGCGTTGCAGATCGCGATCGCGTGCGGCTGGCGCTGCGTGGTGACGTCATCATCAGCGGGCAAGCGCGAGCGTGCTCTGCGTCTCGGCGCGGCAGCGGCCTATGATTACCGCGATCCCGAATGGGGCGCGGCCCTGAAAGCCGCCGGTGGATTCCAGGTCGCCATCGATGGTGCGGGCGGGCCAGGCTTCAACCATCTCGTTGACGCCGCTACGCCGGGCGCGCGGATCGTCGTGTACGGCGGCACCGCCGGTCTGCCGGAAGCGCTCAACCTGCGCGCGGTGTTTTTCAAACAGTTGCAGATCCTTGGCACCACCATGGGCAGTCCGCTCGACTTCGCGCAGTGGTTGCGCTTCGTGCAGGACCGGCGGATACAGCCGGTGCTTGATCAGGATTTTTCCCTCGCTGACGGTCAGGCCGCCTACGCACGCATGGCCAGTGGCGCACAATGCGGCAAAATCACCCTGTCTTGCTGAGCGCGGAGCGCGTAAAGCGCAGCGGCGTGCGGCCGCGCGGAGCGGCACAGAAGATCGTGGGTGCACGGACGGTTGGTGCAGCATCGCCATCGCCGCCCGGCTTGACGGCCTCAGGCGACCTCTAGGCTCCGGGCCCCGCCACCGACGCGGTCTCTCCTCATGTTCCGTCAGCTCCCTATCGGAGCGGTCCTGCGTTTGGGGCTGCCGCTCGCCCTAGCCGCATCCGGCAATGCGATCCGCATGTTCTGCGATCGCTTGATGCTGTCGTGGGAATCGTCGGAGAGTCTGCGCGCGGCCATGCCGGCCGGCATCACCAGCCACCTCGCCGTGTGCATCTTCTTAGGTATCGGCCTGTACAGCCAAACGTTGGCCGCGCATGCGCTGGGCAGTCGGCAACCCGAGCGCATCGGCGCCTGCCTGTGGCAAGGGATCTGGGCGGCGCTGCTCGGTGGCCTGATGATGGCGCTGATCGCCCCGGCGATGCCGGGATTCTACCACGCTATCGGCCACGAGCCGAGCCTGGCGGCAGCCGAGGGCCGCTACACCGCGATCATGGTCGGCGGCGGCGTGTGGACGCTGCTGGCGGCGGTGCTCAGTGGCTTCTGGACTGCGCGCAACCGCACGTTGCTGGTGGTCTGCGTCTCGCTCGGTCAAGCGGCCCTCAACGTGCTCCTCAATTGGATTTTGATCTTCGGCAATGCGGGCAGTGCGGCCTATGGCATTGATGGCGCAGCGTGGGCGACTATTGCCTCCGAGTTCGCCGGTGTGATGGTCTTCTTCGCTCTTTTCCTGAGCCGCGACAACCGGCGCGTCTTCGGTACGTGGCCGCGACGCACCTTCGCGCCCGACCTGTTCCGCCGCCTGCTACGCTTCGGCACGCCGCAGGGCGTGCAGATCTTTCTCGATCTCGGTGCGTTCAACCTCTTCATCCTACTGCTGGTGCTGTTGCCCGAACCGCAGGTGGTCGAGGCCAGCACCATCGCCTTCAGCGTCAATATCGTTGCGATCATTCCGATCTTTGGCTTCTGCCGCGCCATCGCCGTACTGGTTGGCCAAGCCGTCGGTGCCAATGACCGCGCGTTGGCGCGACGCACGGTGCGCGCCGGCGTCGTCATCGCGGCCACGTATGGCGCGGTGCTGACGGCGGTGTTCCTGCTGCTGCCGGGCATGATCGTCGGCTGGTTCGCGCGCGCGGGGGATGCCCACCAAGCCAGCACCCTGGCCCTGACCACAGTGATGCTGCTGTTCGTCGCAGCGTGGATGCTGCTCGATGGCCTGTGGC
>CAYQAQ010000341.1:0-3878 GCA_964415495.1 uncultured candidatus Brocadiaceae bacterium
TATGCCCAGCTTGGGATACTGCCTGAGCGCAGGCGCCGATACCGTGCACCTTCGGTGCGTGGAGCAGATGTGCGCCGCGAGCCGGGTCAATGCGTGCAGGATCTCACTAATACTATAATATTCCGCAAAGTGCAGGATTATCTGGGCCATGTGGGGACACGTCAGAGAAAAAGTTCTCTTTGCGAATTGCATGCGCAACGCCTGCACTACAAGTGTGAGTGACCTTCGGCACCAGTTGCGGGACGGTCGCTGATAGATCAACGGGCGACACGGGTTTTCGTACAAGAAACACTGAGAGCGAGGTGGCGTTATGGCTCCGATCCGCATTGCGATCATCGCCGCTGTGGTCGGCCCCTTGCTGGGGCTGAGCTACGATTTCCATGCCGAGGAAGTCTGCAGCGGGCTGACCGCGCCCGTCGGGGCGGTGGTCGCGCCCGGGGTGGCGAATACGCTCTTCGTCATCGAGCAGCACACTGGTCACGTCCGTCTGGTCAATCTGACGACCGGAGCGGTGGCGGCGACGCCCTTCCTGACCGTGCCGTCGATCAACACCGGCAGCGAACAAGGTCTGCTCGGCATCGCCTTTCATCCGTCATACGCGACCAATGGCCGCTTGTTCGTGTACTGCACACGCAATGGCGCCGCCACGGGTGATGGCACGCCTTCGGGAGCGGGCCGCGTCGACATTGTCCGCTACACGGCGGTCGGTACTCCAGCCACGGCGACCGCAGCGGGGTCGCCGACGACGGTGCTGTCCTTCAACCAGCCGGAGTCCAATCACAATGGCGGCTGGCTCGGCTTCGGCCCCGATGGCATGCTCTATATCGCCAGCGGCGATGGTGGCGGTGGCGGCGACAACCATGGCGCCTTCGGCAATGCGCAGAACCGCGCCAATCGGCTCGGTAAGATGCTGCGCATCAACGTCGATGGTGCGACGGCAACCATTCCCTCTGACAACCCCTACGCCGACAGTGCTACCTTCGCGCGCGAGATCTGGAGCTGGGGCCTGCGCAATCCGTGGCGGTGCTCCTTCGATCGTGCCACCGGCGATCTGTGGATCGGTGACGTCGGTCAAAATCAGCGCGAGGAAGTCAGCGTCGGTCGGGCCGGCGGCCGCGACCTCAATTACGGCTGGCGCGTGTGGGAAGGGACCTATCGCTACAACGCCAGCGAAAATCTCCAGGGGGGCTACGCCCACACGCCGCCGATCGTCGAATATGGCCGCAGCCTCGGCACCACCGTGATCGGTGGATATGTCTATCGCGGCAGCGCGATGCCGTGGTTGGTCGGACGCTATCTCTACGGAGATTACGGCAGCGGGCGGTTCTGGGCGCGCGCCTTCGATGCTGGGGTTGGCACCGCTTCTGATGAGGTGACCAGCCGCTTCACGCCCGCTGGCGGCCTAGGCAACATTGCCTCGTTTGCCGAAGACCACGCGGGGGAACTCTATCTCATCAGCCGCAGCCGGAACCGGGTGTTCAAGATCGTACCGAGCGGCCCGCAAGTGACGACCGCCTCGCCGTTGCCGGCGAGCTCAGTGGGCGTGGCCTACCCCGGCGTGACCTTCGCCGCCAACGGTGGCAGCACGCCGTATGTCTGGACGGTGAGCGCCGGTGCGCTGCCAACCGGCTTGACCTTGACCACGGCCGGCCTGCTGGCCGGCACCCCGACCGTGAATGGGACCTTCGCGTTCACCGTGCAGGCCAGCGGCGGCGGCACCGGCACGAAGGCGATGAGCCTGACCATCAACCCGGCCCCGGCGATCACCACAGCCTCGCCGCTGCCCGGTGGCGCCGTGGGTGCTGCCTACAGCCAAGCCTTGGCGAGCAGCGGCGGTACCGGGACCAGGACCTACACGCTCAGCGCGGGCACGCTGCCGACTGGCCTGACCATGGGCAGCGCCGGCGTGATCAGCGGCACGCCGACCACCGTGGCTGTCGCCCAGGCCTTCACCGTGCGCGTGACCGATAGCGTCGGGGCAAACGCCACCAGAGCGTTCACCATGACCATCGCCGCGGCGGACGCCGCGCCGTCGATCACCTCGACGCCGGGCGAGTTGCGGGTGCGCGTCGGCACGCCGTTCACGTACGACGTCAACGCCACCGGGGCGCCGACGCCAACGTATGCGCTCACGGTCGCGCCGACCGGCATGACCATCAACAGCACCACCGGCGTGATCACCTGGATCCCGGTAACGACAGGTTTCTTTGCGGTGACCGTGCAGGCCGTGAATGGGGTCAACCCGGCGGCGGTACAGAGTTTCACCGTGCAGAGCCACGATCATGGTCTTGCCCGGCGATCAACGGCGAGCCCGTATCTCGGCATGTCGAGCACGTCAGCGACGGCATCACCGGCCAGTTTGAGTGACACCGGTCTGTTCAGCAACACGACCAGTCTGACGCCGGCGGCGGCGTTGATTCCCTACGGGGTCAACGTGCCGTTCTGGTCGGATGGCGCCGCCAAGCGGCGCTGGATCAGCGTGCCGAACGATGGCGCGCCCTATGGCAGTGGCGAGACGGTCGGCTTTGCCGCCACCGGCGAATGGACCTTTCCGGCAGGCACGGTGTTCGTCAAACATTTCGACCTCGATCTGGATGATGGCGCAGCGACGGTTCTGCGTCGGCTCGAGACGCGGGTGCTGGTCATGCAGGCTGGCGGTGCCTATGGCGTGACCTATCGCTGGAACGAGGCCCAGACCACCGCGACGCGGGTCGATGATGCGGCCATTGAAGACATCACCATTGCCGCCGCGGGTGGCGGGACTCGCACGTTGCGCTGGCAGTATCCTTCGCCGGGTGATTGCATGCAGTGCCACACCAGTACCTCCGGACGCGTGCTGGGCGTCAATGCACGCCAGCTCCATGGCAGCTATGCCTATGCCGCCGGCAGCGATAACCAATTGCGTACGTTGAATTTTATCGGCCTGTTCACGAGTTCACTGAGCGATGCCGACATCACTGGAATCACGCGGCTTTATGCAGCCCAAGATAGCGCAGCGAGTATCGAGCAACGGGCGCGCTCATATCTGGACGTCAATTGCGGGTATTGTCACCGTCCGGGTGGTGCTCCGTCCCATTTTGATGCGCGCTATCATATTCCCCTCGGATCGCAGGGCATAATCAATGGTGCGGTCTACAATTCTCTGGATACCGCAGATGCTGGGGTGGTGGTGCCGGGGGACCTCCACCGTTCGATCCTCTATCGTCGCGTCGATACCATTGATCCGGCCATCCGCATGCCAGGTATCGGTCGGACGGTGTTGGATGAAGAAGGTCGTGCTCTGCTCGCCGCGTGGATCGACGGGATGCCGCCTACGGACGGAGGTGAGCCCCCACCGCCGGTGTCCGATGGGCACGGGTTAACGTCCAGCGGTGAGGCCGGAGGCTGTGGCTGGGGCACTGCGATTGGCCTCATCGGCTTGCTCAGCGGCATGATGTTGATGAATCGCCGTCGTTGGCGTTGATGCGATTTAGACGACGGGTTCTTTCCACATCCCCGCTTCCTTAATCAGGGTGATCAATTCACCGCGTGCTTGGTCGAAGGGCAGATTGCGGCGGACCACGGTCTTACCGCGATAGAGGTCGATCTTGCCCGGACCGCTGCCGACATAGCCGAAGTCGGCATCGGCCATTTCGCCCGGTCCATTCACGATGCAGCCCATGATGGCGATGGTGACGCCGTCGAGGTGGTCCGTGACCGTCTTGATGCTGGCCGTGACCTCCATGAGGTCGAATTGGGTGCGGCCGCAACTGGGGCAGGCGACATAGTCAGCGCGCGTGACGCGGGCTTTGACGGCTTGGAGCACGGTGAAAGCGAGGCGACGCGGATTCGCTACCGCCGGTAAATACAGAGCATCGCCGATGCCATCGACAAGCAGG
>CAYQAQ010000342.1:0-1882 GCA_964415495.1 uncultured candidatus Brocadiaceae bacterium
CGCCGATGGCCGCACCGTCGACATCGTGCTCAATCCGCTCGGCGTGCCTTCGCGCATGAACGTCGGTCAGGTGCTCGAAACGCACTTGGGCTGGGCCTCGCGCATCCTCGGCGTGCAGTCGGTGACTCCGGTCTTCGACGGTGCCAAGGAATCCGAAGTTCAGGACATGCTGCGCCAAGCCGGCATTCCGGACGACGGCAAGGTCTACCTGCATGACGGCCGCACTGGCGATCGCATGCACCAGAAGACCACCGTCGGCATCATGTACATGCTCAAGCTTCACCACTTGGTGGAAGACAAGCTGCATGCGCGTGCGACCGGTTCGTACTCGTTGATCACCCAGCAGCCGCTCGGCGGCAAGGCTCGCTTCGGCGGCCAGCGCTTCGGTGAAATGGAAGTGTGGGCGTTGGAGGCCTACGGTGCAGCCAACGTGCTGCAGGAAATCCTGACCGTGAAGTCGGACGACGTCGATGGCCGTACGCGCATCTACGAGTCCATGGTCAAGGGCGACGGGTCGTTGACCTACGGCACGCCCATGGCTTTCGAAGTGCTGATGAACGAAATCCGCGGTCTGGGGCTGGACATCCGTCTGCACCGGCCGATGGACGTCGGGTTCGAAGGTGCCGCTCCGGCCACCCTCGACTTTGGCGCACCGATTCGCGACGCCGTTATCGGCGGCGGTGATGACAGTGCCGTGCTCGAAGAAGAATTCGTGGCTGATGCGGGCGAAGAAGAAGCCGCACCGGTTGACGATGATTAAGTAGCCCCGGACCGGCCCCCGCACACGCCTGACCACGTCTGGATTATCCATGATTGACCTGCTCGCTGACCAGAACGCCATCCAGAGCCCCGACTATAACGCGGTGTCCATCCGGCTTGCTTCGCCGGAAGTCATCCGTTCGTGGTCGCAAGGTGAGGTGAAGCGCCCCGAGACGATCAACTACCGTAACTACAAGGCCGAACGTGACGGCTTGTTCTGCGAAAAGATCTTCGGCCCCACCAAGGACTGGGAGTGCTTCTGCGGCAAGTACAGCGGTGTGAAGTACAAGGGCATCGTCTGCGAAAAGTGCGGCGTGCTGGTCACCCATAGCCGCGTGCGTCGCGAGCGCATGGGCCACATCAATCTGGTTTCGCCGGTCGCGCACATCTGGTTCTTCAAGACCATGCCGTCGCGCCTCGGCACCTTGCTCGGCATGAAGTCGTCGAACCTGCAGCAGGTCGTCTACTTCCAGAAGTACATCGTGACCGATCCCGGCACCACGCCGCTCGAATACATGGAAGTCCTCACCGAGGAACAGTTCCGCAAGGCGCAGGACAAGTACGGCGACGATTTCAAGGCGATGATGGGCGCGGAAGCGATCCAGGAACTCATCCGCCACCTCGACCTCGACAAGCTGATCGCTGATCTGCGTGAAGAACTCACGGGCACCCGCGCCAAGCAGAAGATCGAGAAGCTGATCAAGCGCCTCAAGCTGTCGGAAGAGCTCAAGAACTCGGGCAATGATCCGCAGTGGATGGTGATGACCACCGTGCCGGTCATCCCGCCGGATCTGCGTCCCTTGGTGCCGCTTGAAAACGGCAACTTCGCGACCTCGGATCTCAACGATCTCTACCGCCGCGTCATCAACCGCAACAACCGCCTGAAGAAGCTGCTCGAGCGCAACGAAAAGCGGATGCTCCAGCAGGCGGTCGACGCCTTGTTCGACAACGGCCGCTGCCAGCGCGCCGTGTTCGGCTCGGGCAACCGTCCGCTCAAGTCGCTGACCGATATGATCAAGGGTAAGCAGGGTCGCTTCCGCGAAAACTTGCTCGGCAAGCGCGTCGATTACTCGGCCCGCTCGGTCATCGTCGTTGGTCCGCGTCTCAAGCTGCACCAGTGCGG
>CAYQAQ010000342.1:1892-3867 GCA_964415495.1 uncultured candidatus Brocadiaceae bacterium
GCCTTCTGAAAACCCACATGACAATGCACATGGGCGGTCTGCCCAAGGCGATCGTGCTCGAGTTGTTCCAGCCCTTCATCATCCGTGCGCTCAAGGAGCGCGGCTACGCTGAAACGGTCAAGGCCGCCAAGCGCAAGCTCGAACGTCGCGACGAAGAGGTCTGGGAAGTCCTCGACGACGTGATCAAGGGTCGCGTGGTGATGCTCAATCGCGCACCCACGCTGCACCGCATGGGTATCCAGGCGTTCGAGCCGGTGATGATCGACGGTTCGGCCATCCAGCTCCATCCGCTCGTCTGCACCGGCTTCAACGCCGACTTCGACGGCGACCAGATGGCCGTCCATCTGCCGCTCTCGATCGAAGCGCAGACCGAAGCCCGCGTGCTGATGCTGTCGACCAACAACATCTTCTCGCCCGCGCACGGCAATCCGATCATCTCGGCTGACCAGGACATCGTCCTCGGCTGCTACTTCCTGACCCTGGCCAAAGAAGGCCAGCCCGGCGAAGGCAAGGTGTTCACCGGTTTCGAAGAGGTCCTCATGGCCCTCGACGCGAACGTGGTCAGCCTGCACTCGCTGATCAAGATCCTGCTGCCCAAGGGCGCGATGCTCGACGACGGCGGTCCGGTCAAGAAGACGATGGAGAAGAACGTTCTCATCGAGACCACCCCCGGTCGCATGATCTTCAATCAGGCCCTGCCGAAGGGCATGCCGTACTACAACAAGCTGCAGGACAAGGGCGGTCTGCGCCGCGTGATCGCTGACTGCTTCATGTACCTCGATCGTAAGAACACCATCGACGTGCTCGACTCGATCAAGGATATCGGCTTCAAGTATTCGACCGTCTCGGGCATGTCGTTCGCCATCGCGGACCTCTACGTGCCGGAAGAGAAGGCCGACATCGTCGGCGACGCTGACAAGCGCGCGATGAAGTACCAGAAGGCCTACCAGCGCGGTCTCATCACCTCGTCGGAACGTCATCGCAACGTGATCGAAGCGTGGACGCACGCGACCGAGGAGCTGTCGCGCAAGCTGATGGATCGTCTCAAGGACGACCGCCGCTTCGGCGAAAACTACATCAACCCGGTGTACCTGATGGCGACGTCGGGTGCGCGTGGTTCGGTGGCGCAGATTCGTCAGCTGTGCGGCATGCGTGGCTTGATGGCCAAGCCCAACGGCGAAATCATCGAAACCCCGATTCGCGCCAATTTCCGCGAAGGTCTGAAGGTACTCGAGTACTTCACCTCGACGCACGGTGCGCGTAAAGGCCTGGCCGATACGGCGCTCAAGACCGCGGACTCGGGTTACCTGACCCGTAAGCTGGTCGACGTCGCGCAAGACGTGATCATCACCGAAGAAGACTGCGGTACCGTCGGCGGCATCACCAAAGCGGTGGTCTACGATGGCGATCTGGTCAAGGTCACCCTGGCCGAGGCCGTCACCGGCCGCGTCGCCCGCGACACCATCGTCGACATCATCACCGACGAGGTGGTGGTGCGCGAGAACGAGATCATCAGCCGCGATGCGGCGCGAGCGATCGAAGCCCTCGGTTTCGAGAAGATTCGCGTGCGCAGCCCGCTGACCTGCGAATCGAAGAGCGGTATCTGTCAGAAGTGCTACGGCATGGATCTCAGCCGCGGCTTCCAGGTCGAACCCGGTACTGCGTCCGGCATCATCGCCGCGCAGTCGATCGGCGAACCGGGCACCCAGCTGACCATGCGTACCTTCCACATCGGTGGCGTCGCCAGCACCAAGTCGGAAGAGACCTCGTACAAGCTCAAGAAGGATGGCATCATCCAGTACGAGAACTTGCGCACGGTGGTGAACAGCGAAGGCAAGAAGGTCGTCCTGAACCGCAACGGCGAAATGGTCATCTTGGATCGCAACAAGCGTGCGATCGACCGTTTCAAAGTGCCGGTCGGTGCCGCCCTGCTGGTCGACGATGGCGCCGAGGTCAAGCGCGGTGCGATGCTCGC
>CAYQAQ010000343.1:0-3849 GCA_964415495.1 uncultured candidatus Brocadiaceae bacterium
TCTGCCGTCAAAGCACTTTGGGCACCACGTTCGGAAGGGCCAACGGCCCGCTCCACCATAGCCCAGGGCAACGCCCAATGGCGTCAACTTAACCCCCCGATGGCCTGTACCCGCGCAGGGGTCGCTTCCTGAGGCGAGGGTAGGACCGTCCAGGTTTGGGCTTCGACCTGCTCTTCCAAATCTCCTGCAATTGAATCTGCATCTGCGCGGGGACCTGATCCGGCTCATTGGCCGCCGTTCTCAGGAGGATAACGACGGCATCGGCTATCATGAGTCGGTTGAAGCGCAGGTCGTGTTCTAGGTTGGTCTCTGGTCCGGCGGTGTTGAGGTGCTTCTGCCGCGCCATGGCTTCGAGTTCGGCGGTGAGAAGCAGGAAGATCTGGATGGCGATGATCTCCTGGTAGATGCCATCTGGTGTTCCCGCGCTGAAATCCTCAAGCGCGTGGAAGACCTTCATCTCACGAAAAGCCGTCTCGATGGTCCAGCGCTTGGTATAGAGCTCGCCGAGCGCGTGGCGGGAGTGTCCACGCGTCTGCCAGAGGTTTGTTGCCAGGATCTCCTGCTTCCCATCGGGCAGCAAGATTCGCAGGAGACGCATCGGGATACGCGGGGTTCCGGCGACGCGTTCGCCACGCGGGTCGCGGGCGGTGAAGAAGACGACGGCATCGTCGGCGCCGCTGGCGATGAACTGCTCAACCTCCTTTCCCGCCCGCTGGGAGCATCGCAGCAAGAAGCGGCAGCGACGGCGGCAGAGGGCGCGGTACAGCGCGAAGGATGGGTAGCCACGATCGCCGATCAGCAGGTCGTTCGGGCCGAGCTGGGCGAACAGCTCGATGGCATAGGGGCGTTCGTGGAAGTCGCAGGGCGCGAGGGCGAAATCGATCGGCAGATTCGCTCCGACATCCCACAGCTGCACCAGACCCGCCATCGGGGCAGCCCCCTGGCCATGCTGGTTGCGTGGCAATCCGAACGCGTCGATCAGCGGTGCCGTCGGCGGCAGCGAGAGACGCGTACCATCGACCGCGACGATGCGCAGTCCCGCGTACGTCCGTGCCGATGGCTGCGTCCGAGCGCGGCAGGCATCCCGCACCGCGGTGAAGGCGAGACGGCAGGTTTCCCGCGACAGCCGGTGTCGCGCGTGTGCGATCGCTTGGGGAGATGGCACCTCATCCGCGGATCGCCAGCCGAACGCTCGATGAAGTCCAGCGCGCAGTTCTTGCACGACGCGTCGGTAACCCTTGCTGCCGAACCCGCTCATGAGGCAGAGCACGGCCACGAGGCGCGCCGGTGTGATCTTGCGCGGTCGGCGCACGAAGCGCTCGGGCAAGGCCGCGTCGAGGACAGAGAGAAGATGCGCGGCAGTGGCATGAGAGGGCATACCGACCAAAATCTACTACATCAATAGTGTCAAGCGTTATTTCCGCCCCAGCACCACGATGGCGCGGTTAAGTTGACGCCATTGGGCGTTGCCCTGGGCTACGTTGGAGCGGGCCGTTGGCCCTTAGCGCAATGGCATTGGTCATTGGTCATTCGTCATTCGTCGGTCGACTGATCGCTGCGAGATTCCGTTCGTGTGGCTTCCATCGCTGAGGGTTGGACCGCCCCTTTTCGAGGGAGTCATCCCACCATCACCGACCGCACGGTGATGCGGAGCGATGAGACAACCGACGAACGACGCCCACGAGCTCGCGGCGATGCCGCACACTCAAGGGATCACCCCATCCCAGCGACGCCATAACTACCGCAAGCGTTGCTCGGACCGCCCCCGCCGAGGACCCCCTTGCATTCCCGATTTGTGCGACATTCTGTGGGGCCCCCGAAGGACCGGGGCCCAGGTGGGCTCCGGCGCGACTCTGAATAGGAACCGTATGTCCCGTTATACCGGCCCCCGTCTGCGCATTCTCCGCCGCCTCGGCACCGAACTGCCCGGACTCACTCCCAAGACTGCCACCCGGCGTCCCTACGCTCCCGGCCAAGCGGCTGCCGCCACCCGGCGCGCGCCCAAGCTGAGCGAGTACGGTGCCCGCCTGCGTGAAAAGCAGAAGCTGCGCTACCACTACGGCCTGACCGAGCGCGCCCTGCGGAAGATCTATTCCCAGGCCAACAGCATGGCGGGCGACACGGGTCGCAACATGCTGACCCTGCTCGAAGCGCGCTTCGACAACCTGGTTTGGCGCGCTGGTCTGACCCGCACCATCCCGGCGGCGCGTCAGCTCATCACCCACGGCCACGTCGACCTCGGCAAGCGCCGCGCCAAGACGCCGAGCCAACTCCTGAAGAAGGGCGCGGTGTTCACCGTGCGCGAAGCCGCTCGCAACCGCGAAGACTTGCGCATCTCGGTCAACGGCCCCCTGCTTGAGCGCCCCAGCGGCCTCAACGTCGACCTCGACAAGCTGTCGGTCACCATCGACGAACTGCCCGCGCCCGAACAGTGCCCGGTCGAAGTCGATATCCAGAAGGTTATCGAATACTTCGCCAAGTAAGCGACCAGCTGGAAGCTGACGGCATCCGCCGCGCTCATGAACCCTCGCCCACCAGCGGGGGTTCATGCGTTTGGTGGATAGGCGCAAGGTTCGGTCAGCTCACGATGGCCTGACCAGGAATGATCTGCACCATGACGGTGTCTCCCGGAACGGGGTCCGACTTCCGGACTCCCGGACTCCCGGACTTCCGGACTGACCAACCATGAGCGACGACGATCTGAAATCCGCCCTGCACTCCCTGCGCAAGGCCGCTGATGCGGTGGCCGACCGGGTCTTGGGCACCGAAGTCACTGGGCATTTGCGCGACGCGACCCGCAGCGGATTGCGGGCAGCGAAGGCCTCGCTCGATAAGGCCGAGCAGTGCCTGGACCGTGACCGCAGCAAGCCCGCCGGCTAAGCCGGGTGCGTTTCGGTCGCAGTCTCGAAGGCCTGGCGCTGCTGGGCTTTCTGGGCACGCAGTATCTGGCAGCAATCCGACTCGGGCGCTGGTGGCCGACCGCTGGCCGCCGTTGGCGGCGGTGGCTTGATCGCATTGGTGCCCGCTGGTTAGCGGATTATGCACGTCGCCGCGGCGCGATGCTGATCAAGATCGGCCAATTCATCGCCACGCGTCCCGATTTGTTTCCGCTCACCTATGTCGATGCCTGCGCTGAATTGCGCGATCAGGCGCCGCCGCGGCCGTGGCATCAGGTCGCGGCGGTCCTTGCCCACGGCTATGAAGGCCGGGTCGGCGAGCACTTGGTGCAGATCGATCACGAACCCATCGCCGCCGCCAGCTTTGGCCAAGTGCACCGCGCGACGCTGGTCGATGGCAGCGCGGTCGCGGTCAAAGTACAGCACGCGGATTTGGGGCCGCTGGTCGCCGCCGATCTGTGGCTGACGCGACTTGCCTTGCGCGTGTTCGCTCTCGCACTGCGCGGCTGGCCTTTGGCGATGCTCTACGAGGAAATTGCGCGGACCGCACGCGAAGAGCAGGATTACCTCCAAGAGGGCTCTAACGCTGATCGCCTACGCACCGCGATGCTCGCGGTCGGTATTCAGGTGCCCCAGGTCTACTGGCCGCATACGCGCGAAAAAATATTGGTGATGGGTTTTGCACCGGGCACCACGCTGGCGCGCCTCGATCCCGAAACGCTGCCAGCGAGCGAGCGCCGACGCATCGCTGATGTGCTCATTGATGGATTTCTCGCGCAGTTACTTGAGGCCGGCTTTTTCCACGCCGATCCGCATGGTGGCAATGTCGTCTATGATCCTCAGCCCGAAGGCCCCGCACGTCTGTGGCTCATCGACTTCGGCATGACGGCCGCGATCACGCCACGCGAAATGATCCTCTATCGTCGCTTTCTCGCCCATCTGCGCGAGAACG
>CAYQAQ010000344.1:0-3834 GCA_964415495.1 uncultured candidatus Brocadiaceae bacterium
TTCCTGCCTGCCGGTGTGGATCAACGTCGCCGATCCCGAAGACCGCTTCTGCGTTGGTTCAGTCGCCGAGTTGGAACGGCTCACCGGCACCACAGTCGACGATCTGCACAAGGACACCCTCGACACCTTGAAGATCGTGCGCGACGGCAAGACTTACCAGCGCACACCGGAAGTGCTCGACTGCTGGTTCGAATCCGGCGCCATGCCCTATGCCCAGGTGCATTGGATGGGCGGCGCGGACGGGAAAAGCGCGCCGCCGGTATTTCCGGCCCAGTTCATTGCCGAAGGCCTCGATCAGACGCGCGGCTGGTTCTACACCCTGCTCGTGCTGTCGACGGCGCTCTTCGATCGTCCCGCGTTCCAGAACGTGGTCGTCAACGGACTCATCCTGGCCGAAGACGGCCAGAAGATGTCGAAGTCGAAAAAGAATTACCCCGACCCGCATCTCGTTTTGGACACCTACGGTGCCGACGCCCTGCGTGCGTATTTGATCGACTCGCCGGTAGTGCGCGCCGATCCACTGCGCTTTTCGGAAGCCGGTCTCAAGGAAATTGTGCGCACCGTGGTGCTGCCGTACTGGAACGCGCTGTCGTTCTTCACCACCTACGCCGCCATCGATGGCTGGACGCCCACCAGCCCCGGCCGCCCGCTGGCGCAGCGGCGCGACCTTGATCGCTGGATCGTCTCGGTCCTGCAGAGCCTGGTGCGCGATGTGAATGCCGAAATGGAAGGCTACCGCCTGTACAACGTGGTGCCGCGTCTGGTGCGCTTCATCGATGACCTGACCAACGTCTACATCCGTCTGTCACGGCCGCGCTTCTGGAAGAACCGCGATGCCGCTGACCAGGGTGACGCCTATGCCACGCTGTACGCCGTGCTGACCACCTTCGCCAAGGTCCTGGCCCCGTTCATGCCCTTCCTTACCGAGGAAGTCCATCAGCGGCTGGTCGTCGCCGTCGATGCCAGCGCACCCAAGAGCGTGCACTGGTGCGACTATCCCCAGGTCGACGCGGCTGCCATCGATGCGCAGTTGGAAGCCGATGTCGTGGTGCTCGGCAGCGTGCTGACCCTGGCACGCCGCCTGCGCGAAGACGCCCGTCTGAAAGTGCGGCAACCCCTGCCGAAACTGACCGTGATCAGCCGCGACGCCGCCGTGCGCGGCGCGGTGGAACGCCTCAGCGGCATCATCCGCGACGAGGTCAACGTCAAGACGGTGGCCGTCGACGCCGACGAAGCCGCGGTGGTCGCGGTTGCGGTGAAACCCAACCTCAAAGTACTCGGTCGCCGCTGCGGCCAGAAGCTCAAACCGATCACGGCGACGTTGACGCAATGGGGCCACGCCGAAGTCGCAACCCTGGAAGGCGGTGGCACGATCACGGTCGAAGGCGAGGCCATCGCCCTGGCCGACGTCCTCCTGCAACGCACGCCGATCGGCGATGCCCCCGTGGCCAGCGAAGGCGCGGTCTGTGTCGCCCTGGACACCGCCCTCGATGATACGCTGCGCCGCGAAGGTCTGGCGCGCGAGTTCACCAGCGTGCTCCAGCAAGCCCGCAAGGACGCCGGCTTCGAGGTCGAAGACCGCATCCGCGTGACCTGGGCCAGCGACGATGCCGAAGCTGTCGCTGCATTGACCACGCACGCCGCCGCCATCGCGGAAGAAGTCCTGGCCGTGGCCTTCGCCCCAGGCGCTGGCGAACACGCCGCCGACCTCAACGGCCATCCGGCCAGGTACAGCATCACTCGGGCTTGAGCTCGGCGTAGCGGCGCACCTGCACCAACGGCAGCAGCGGCATCGCGTGGCCATCGGCGCAGCGTTGACGGAAGGTGCGGGGCGCACAGCCATAGGCCTGGTGGAAGGCCTTGCTGAAGTGGAACGGATCGTCGAAACCGACAGCGCTGGCGATGTCTTGAATGCGCAGATTCGTACGCCCGAGCAGACTCGCGGCACGGTCCAAGCGCACCAAGCGAATGGCCTCGGCTGGACCCACGCCCAGAGCGATACGAAACACGCGGATCAGATGGCCACGGCTGACGCCGACCGCACGCGCCAAGGCCTCAACCGGAATCGGATGGCGCGGGCCGTCGCCCCAGCGGCGGTGGACCTCAGAAAACGCGCGATCAATCAATGGGGTGCTGCCAGGGTCATCCTCGCCGACCGTGCCGGATGCGCCGGTGACGAAGGCGACCAGAGCCTGCGCGAGCGTGGCTTCGGCGAGGGCTTCCCAGGCCGGTGGACGATGACTCTGTAACCACGCGAGATGACGGAAGAGATGCGGCAGGACATCACCCGCTGCGAGGTGCCGCAGCTGCGGCCATGTGGCTTCTGACGGCAAACCTCGGCTCCGCCGCAGAATGCGGAAGTGGACGAAGCCGTGTCGCGTCGGGAGGCGCGGATCCCAGGTGAAACCATCGCGCATACCCGGCCGCGCTAACAGCAGCGTGCCGGGTGGCAGGGGAAAATCCTGTCCGTCGCAATGCCAGATCACGTCGCCGGTCAGCACCCAGACGAATTCATAATCGCGCATTACGCGCGGCCCGAAGGTCGCACCCGTCGGATACGTGGCCTGCGCCACGGCATTGGACTCAAGACGCAAGCCAGTCAGCGGAGATCGCGCGGTGGTCATGGCTGGTGCGATGGTCGGCGGCGTAACCAGCGAGTCCATCCCCGGCGGCACGGTGGCTCTCACCACTCTTACAACACCACGCCCGATTCCCGCCGCCAACGTGCGGGCGGCAGCCCGAATTGAGCGCGAAATCGACGATGAAAAATGCGCGCATCGGCAAAGCCAAGATCCGCCGCGATCTGGCGCACGGGCGCATCGCTGGCCTGCAAGCGGCGCGCGGCTTCGACCATCCGCTGTCGGCCCAGCCAGACGCGGGGGCTGACACCAAAGTGCGCGCGAAAACAGCGGGTGAAATAATCCGGACTGAGACCACTCCAGCGTGCTAAATCCCGTGGGCTTGGCGGTAGGCCATCACTGGCAAGCACGCGTCGCACGTCGCGTTCGATGTCCTGACCACTGCGTGCCCAAGCATCTGCCGGGGGTGGCGCGTCGTTATCCCACAACACGCTCGCCGCCGCTTGAACCAGAGCGCGTCGTCGGCGGGCGATGAGATCGCCGCTCCGCGCGGATTCTTGAGCGAGAAAGTCCAGCAGCGGCAGCACGACTCCCGCGTGCGCGCAGACGATCACCCCGCCCGCAGGCACCACCGTGGTTGTGCCTCGGTGCACCCGCCATCGCAGACGGCGAACGGTCGGCGGCGATTGACCCGGAATCACCGCGATACGCACAGGCGTGCCGGCAGGATACCACAACGCGGCTGGCGCTGCAGCCTCCCGCCACACGCCGTCCGTGTGCCAACGCAGCGCACCATTCAACAGCACATGAACGAGATCCCAATCCATCGTCACCGGTCCGGTATCCCAACCCGGCCACAACGTGAGGTGATGCGGATAACCGGCGAGGTCGACCTCCACTGTGGCGGTGGCGGTCGCGGTAAACCAGTGTTCGCGCGTGCAGTGCCGGTAGGCCATAGCCGATTCAAGCCCCTGGTCAGTGGAAATCCATCCCAATATGGAGGTAACCGGATATACGTATCACCGGTTCAGAACGATTCATGACGCCTTCGCACCCGTCGCCTGCCAGTGGTCCTTCCGCACCCTAGCCGCAGGAGATTCGTCATGACTACTCTTGCCCCAGGTGCCCTTTTCCCCAGTGCCGCCGCGCACGCCCTCACCACCGCCCAATGCGCGCAGTACCACAGCCAGGGCTATCTCAACCCGCTGACGCTGTGTTCGCCCGACGAGATGGCGGACCTCCGCGCCCGCATCGA
>CAYQAQ010000345.1:0-1094 GCA_964415495.1 uncultured candidatus Brocadiaceae bacterium
GCGGAGCGATTCGTCGAGGGTCGAGGGACGAGGGACGAGGGACGAGGGACGCAGGCGAGGTTTCGGCGACCAAAATCCATTCGACGCTTGTCCCTCGCCCCCACGTCATTCACCGAATCACTGCGAGCAGCACAGCCCCTAGCTCCGCGGCGTACGCCGCGCTTCCCACCACGCCAGCCGCTTACCGATCTCCTTCTCATGCCCAAAGGAACCCGGCTCATAAAACACGCTACCCAGCAATTCATCCGGCAGGCACTGCTGCCCCGCGAAATGCTCAGGCGTGTCGTGGTCATAGACGTACCCGTGCTTATAGCCGAGATCGTGCATCAGCGCAGTCGGGGCGTTGCGCAGAAAGAGCGGCACTTGCGCACCAGGATGCTGGCGGGTGGCCTCAGCCGCAGCGAAATACGCCTTGGTGCCATTCGACTTCGGCGCGGTGGCATTGTAGATGACTGCTTGGCTGAGCGGATACACGGCTTCCGGCATGCCGATGTTCTGCGTCGCGGTCAGCGCGGCGACGGCGATGACCAAAGCCTGCGGATCAGCTAAGCCGACGTCCTCGCTGGCAAAAATAACGACCCGTCGAGCGACAAAGACCGGGTCCTCACCCGATTCGAGTTGGCGCGCTAAGTAGAACAACGCTGCCTGCACATCACTGGCGCGCATGCTCTTGATGAAGGCGCTGGCGACATCGTAGTGCTGTTCTCCGGCACGATCATGATCGGCCGTGGTGTTCTGCACCACCTGAGCGAGATGATCCGTGGTGATTGCCGCCGGCTGCGCCAAGGCCCAGGCGTGTTCGAGCACGATGAGCAGGCGGCGACCATCGCCAGCGGCCAAGCGATTGAGCGGTTCGCGCGCGGCCTCAGCAATGTCCAGGCCCGGCAAGCCCTCGGCATGATCCCGGGCGCGGGCGATCAAGGCGTTGCCGGCGTTGGCGTCGAGTGGATGCAGTTGAAACGTGCGGCAGCGCGACAACAGAGCGCGATTGACGGAAAAACTGGGATTTTCCGTGGTGGCACCGACCAGGAGCACGGTGCCGCGTTCGACGTGCGGCAGCAGGGCATCCTGCTGGGCTTTGTTGAAGCGGTGAA
>CAYQAQ010000345.1:1104-3833 GCA_964415495.1 uncultured candidatus Brocadiaceae bacterium
CAGCAAGGTGTGCTGACCGAAAGTCAGCGCGGCTTTGGCTTCATCAATGGCCACGCGCAAGTCAGCCACGCCGCTGAGCACGGCGGAAAACGGGGCGAACCGATGCTGTACGCGTTCGGCCAACAGGCGGGCGAGGGTGGTTTTGCCGCAGCCGGGCGGTCCCCACAGCAGCAGCGAAGGCAACGCACCGGCGCTGATCAAGCGGGTCAACACCCCATCCGGACCGACGAGATGATCCTGCCCAACGACCTCCTCGAGGCGGCGGGGGCGAATGCGTTCAGGCAGGGGGACGCCGGACATGGAGCGCCACGATGCGTTGCCTTACGGCTGGAGCCAGCATGAACGTTGCGTGACGAACACCGTTGATCTGGGTGGAGGCCACACCGATGCGCCGTCGCCATCTCCGCCAAACGGTAACCCCGGCCTCGGCTGCGGTCGATTGGACGCCACTGATCGACATTGTTTTCCTGCTGCTGATTTTCTTCATCCTGACCACCAGTTTCCGCCGCGATGACCTCATGTTAGGGGCATTGATGCCTGCGCACGGGCAGGCCGCACTACCACAGCGCGCTATCCCGCTGCCAACGGTGCGCATCAGCGTGCTGCCGGCCGGCATTGATATGCATGCCAATGAGGCCACCTATGAGCGCTGGGCGCAGGACGTGCGTCGGCATCCCATCGACACCGTCGCGGTACGCATGGGCGGGCAACGGCTCACCACCATCGATCTGCGCGTGCTGCGCTGGGGCGAGGAGGCTGCGCAGACCGCCGAGCTGATGCGCGTCCACGCCATCATCCACGCCGGTCTAGCGGCGCGTGAAGACGGCAGCGGTGGTCCACTGGCGCAGGCGGCACCCATTGAAATTCATGCGTGGTCGGGCCTGCCCTGGTCTGGCGTCACCACGGTCTTCGATGCGGTGCGCGCCTATGAGGCTGCAGCCCACGGCACGGTGATCACCGAACAGGCCCATCTGCGCGATGCCCGGCCTTTGGCCTTTGCCCCGCCGCGTATCCGCAACCACACGGCGCGCGAAGACGGCCGTGAATTGTACGAGATCGTCCGCCTGCGCTGAGCGACCATCCGCAAGGTTTCCGTACGGAGCAGATCTGCGCTGGCGTCCCCGCCACGGGTGTCCAGGATCGCCGACGTGCGCAGCATCCTGATCGAATTGGCCCAGGCGGCAGGGAAGATCGCCCGCGATCATTTCGAGCAGGTCCATCTCGCCGATGCCGATCGCAAAGGCCAGAGCGACTACGTCAGCCACGTCGATCGTTTGATGGAAGACGCCATCGTCAGCCGCATCCGCCGTCGTTATCCCGAACATGCGATCATTGCCGAAGAGGGCACCGCGCGCGGCGAGACACCGCCGGTCGAAGCGCACCGCCCCTGCTGGATCATTGATCCGCTGGATGGCACCTCGAATTTTCTGCACGGCATTCCCGCCTTCTGCATCAGTATTGCGTTTTGTGATCAGGGCGGCGAACTCCGACACGCCATCATTTATGATCCGATCCGCGATGAACAGTTCATCGGCGAACGTGGAGCTGGGCTGTGGTTGGGCGACCGGCGCGTGTACACCTCGGGGCGCAAAGCCTTGGATGGCGCGTTGCTCGCCACCGGTCTGCCCTTTCGCAACATTGACCCGCTGCCGGATGCCTTGACCGTCTTCGCCAGCCTGCAGCGCCGCAGCGAAGACCACCGCCGCGGCGGCAGCGCGGCACTCGATCTCGCCTACGTCGCGGTCGGCCGTTTAGACGCCTATTACGAACTCGGCATTTATCCGTGGGATACCGCCGCGGGCGAATTGCTGGTCCGCTGTGGCGGTGGCATAGCGACCGATTTCGCCGGACGCAGCGATCGCTTAGAACAACGCCGCTCGCTGGTCGCGGCCGCGACACCCGAATTGCATGCCGAGATCAGCACGCATCTCGGTCCGCTGGCAGGGTGGATAGAACGGGCGCCCTACGCCAACTGGACGCCAACCGCGTGATCGTGCTCTATCCGGTCACGGTGGTCGGGCCGCCGGAATTGCCGGAGTTGGCTCCGAAACCTCGTCCGGCTCCGGTGGCGCTCGCGTTGATGGCCACCGTGCTCACTGTGGCGGTGATCGAAACGTTGGCACAGGTAGTATTAGCGCAGGGCTGGCCGGGTGTTGGTCTGGCGCGCGTCATTTCCTTGGCGTCGGCTTCAGCGCGTTTGTATCCCGATCCAGGACTCTTCGACCCCGTGCAATTGTTCACGGCGGCCGTGTTGCATGACGTGCCGTGGGGCGACGCGCGGGCGGTGGTCACCGGCCTGTGGGCCCTGGCCGTCAATGCGGCCTTGCTGCTGGTCATCGGTCGCGCCTGGGAGCGCACCTGCGGCAGCTTTGGCCTCATCTGCCTGATCATCGTCGCCATGCCTTTGGTCGGCGTGGTGCATCTCCGCCATGTCGTGCAGAGCGATCCCGTCGTCACCAGCTCCGCTCTGGTCGCCTGCGTAATTGCCGCCACCGCGACCATTTTGCCGGGACGTCGCTTGCGCGTACGCGCTGTGTATTGGGCGGTGGCCGCCGTCGGCGTGGTGCCGGTGCATGGCGATCTGCGCGTCTTGGCCGGGCTCTATGTCGGCCAAGAGGTCCTGCGCGTGTGGCTGGCTGATCCGGGCCAAGTGGTCGATAGCAGCGTCGCCTTGGTGGCCGCCCTGATCATGGGCGTGATGCTGGGAGCCTTGGCCAAACCCTTGGCGA
>CAYQAQ010000346.1:0-3822 GCA_964415495.1 uncultured candidatus Brocadiaceae bacterium
TTGGCTACACATGCGACACCGGGCGACGAGCGCTGGATCGCCCTCGCCGCCATGCTCGCCGTGTTGGTCGGTGTGATCCGTTTGCTCATGAGCCTGGTGCGCGCGAGCGTGCTGGCGAGTTTGTTCTCGCACCCGGTGATGCTCGGCTTCACCGCAGCGGCGGCGTTGATCATCGCTGAATCGCAGATCGCGGCGTTGCTCGGTATTGCCGTTGGCCGCAGCGGACCGTTTTTCACGCATCTCGCCAGCGTCGTCAGCGAGCTCGGCAGCAGTCATCTACCCACGCTGGCCATGGGCCTAGGCTGCTTGGTGACCTTGCTGATCGCGAAGCGTTGGTGCGGACGTATGCCGGTGATTCTGCCGGTTGCAGCTCTTGCCACGGTGATCAGTTGGCTCACGGGGTACAGCGGCGCGACCGTCGGCACGCTGCCACGTGGATTGCCGCCCGTGGGCCTCCCAAGCTGGGACTGGTCGCTCGCGTGGCGCTTGGTGCCTGACGCTTTGTGGATCTCCGTTATCGGATTCATGGAGGTGGTGTCCGTCACCAAGTCGGTCAGCGCGCGCACGCGCCAGCCTATGGATCTCGATCGGGAATTGCTCGGTCAAGGTGCGGCCAGCATTGCGGCTGGATTCACCGGTGGTTTTCCGGTCAGCGGGTCGCTCAGTCGTAGCGCGTTCAATCTCGCGAATGGTGCGCGCACCGGCATGTCCTCGGTCATCGCCGCTGGAGTCGTGTTGGCGGCACTGCTCGCGCTCGGCCCCCTGCTCGCGCATTTGCCCTTAGCCACGCTTGCCGCCGCGATCATCGCTGCGGTGCTGCCGCTAATCGATTTCGGCGCGATGCGCCGCGCATTCCGCGTGCATCGTCACGATGGTGCCGCTGCCATTATCACCCTGGCTGCCACGCTGATCTTTGCGCCGCGCATGGTCGACGGGCTGCTCATCGGTGCTGCCGTCGCCATCGGTCTGCACGTCCATCGCACCATGCGTCCGCGCATCGTGCGCCTTGGCCGTCATCCAGACGGCACCCTGCGCGACTGCGACCTGCACGCCCTGCCGCCGGTGCACGAGCGCATCGTCGTTCTGCGCCTGGACGGTCGCCTCTATTTCGCCAACACCGCCCATGTCGAGCGCGCTGTCATCAACGCCCTCGCCACCAGCCCCGAGGCACGGTGGGTCCTTATCGCTGGCGACGGACTGAACGAAATCGACGCCAGCGGCTGCGAAGCCCTATCCGACCTCATCCGCCGGCTGCGCACCACCGGCACCGGCTTCGCGTTTTACGGCCTGAAAGCCCCCGTGCAGGAGACCCTGGAGCGCGCCGGTGTTATGACGCACCTCGGCGCGGACCAATGCTTCCGCACAGCCGATACTGCCCTGACGGAGCTCACTCGTCGCCTCGACGGACCCGGCCATTCTCCCCTTTGACAAGTGTAAAGGGCACCTCCGAAAACCCCTCCCGTCGCGCTGCCGGCCCCTCGCCGTCCGGCTCTGCGTTGCAGGAATCGAGCGATAGCGCTGCTATCGCCACGATTTCCGCGCCTTGATACGGACGACGAAGGACCGACATCGCTCGGTCCGAGATTTCTGGATGTGCCCTAAAGCCCTGCCTGTAGCGCGCCTTCCCGACGCAGGGTAGAGCCGTCTGGTAGCTCGCACCTTTGCGCGGAATGTTCGGGTGCCAGAACAGCCACTGCCTGCGCGCGTCTCGGCCAGGTACCACCAACTTCAGTCAGCGCAGATTTTCTCCCCAAACAGGCACGTGTCGACGAACACCGTGCCGATGTGGCCGGTTTTGCCGGTAATGCGGTGGTGCGCACAGGCGCTGTTCTCGGCTGCGCTGCGCCAAGGCTCGGGTAAAACCGGTAATTCGGCCGGTCCATGCTGTTCAATCGACGGCGTTGGAGTCGCGCCTTCGATTATGCGCAGCGGTCCGTTGTGTCGGTTGATCCCCATAGACGTAGCCTCACAAAAAACCCACCGGAAGCGAACGCTTCCGGTGGGTTCCGTATCAACGATGAGCCACTCGAATCTTAGAAATTCGGTTCGCTGACGCCCAGGCCGAAGCCCCAACGACTGACGTGCTGGCTGATCTTGCACAGGATGCGGTTGGTGCCTTCGACCAGTTTGACATCCACCGATTCCTCGTCCGGGGTGTATCCGCGTTTGATTTCGTGCTTGAAGACTTCCTTGCCGTTGAGCCAGATGCGGATGCCATCATCGCTGCCGAAGGACAGCACGGCGTCGCGCGCATGAACCGAGTCGACCTCGGTATACGCGTAGGCGATGGCGTGATTGATCATCGCCAGATCCTTGGCGAGGTCGACCATGCCGCGCTTGTGAGCGCTGACCGACTTCCAATGCAAAGTCTCCGCTTTGCCACCATTCCCACCCGCAGCAGCCGCGCGCACGGCGTAACTTGCTTTCATATCGATGGCGCCGTCCTTGGCCGCGAGCAGCTGCTTCTCCACCGGAGTCGGGGCCTCGATGGAGGCCTTGCCTTCGGCAGTGCGGAAGGGTCCAAGCACCTTCCAGTCGCGCACATAGGCCTTTTCAGCCGCTTGTTGCGCAGCATCCCACGAGGCGCGCAGCTTGCTGGCGTCAACCGCCTTGAAGCGTTTGCCCGAGGTCGGCACATTGACCGTCTTCTTGAGCGGCGGCAGGGCGTCGCCGTGCCCGGCGATCATCGCATCGCACATCTCGACGATCTTGTCTGGCGGCATGGTCGCCGCGGTCAGCGGATCGAACAGGCATGCCTGATAGACGTGATCGCGGCGGCCCTCGGTGGCGGCGCGGATGAACAGCTCGTGCTGGGTCACGTGGGGATTCATGTACGCCACGAGCTGTGGCGGCAATTCGCCGACCTGGGCGTGGTGCAGGCCGGTGCGATCGACCAGGGTCGGCGCTTCGACGATCGCGGTACGCGGCAGGTTGCTGATGGTGCCGCCGTTGGGCAGGTTGCCGTAGATCACCGACGGTACACCAGTGACGATCGAGCGCAAAATGATCGAGCAGTATTCGTGCGACCGGCAGACCTCCTTCATCTTCTCGTTCGAGCGCGCGAAGCCCTTGAGGCGTTCGAACTCGTCAACGATGCCATCGCAGCGGCGCAGGTATTCGTCGATCGGCACGCCGAAGCGATTGATCTGTTCCTGACCATGAGGGATGAACCACGAGCAATACTCGGCGTTATGTTCGCTCGATTCGGTGATGAAGTGGCCGAGGCGCTTCATGACTTCGAAGCGCACCTTGTTGGTGTTCCAGATCTTGGGATCTTCCATCGCTTTGAAGAGGCGCGGATAGAGATCGACGCCGTCTTTTTCAATGCGGGTGTAGAACGCCATGTGATTGATGCCGGCGCATTCGAAGGTGACCTTTTCGGGGTCCTCACCGAGATAGCGCATCAGTTGATTGAAGGTTCCCTGGACCGAGTGGCACAGACCGACGGCGCGGATGCTGCTGGTGCGAAACACCGTCTGCATATTCATCGACATCGGGTTGGAATAATTCAGCAAATAGGCATTCGGACAGAGCTCCATCATGTCCTGACACATGCCGTGCAGCATCGGATAGGTGCGCAGGGCGCGGAACAAACCGCCCGGACCGGTGGTGTCGGCGATGGTGAAGTTGAGGCCGTACTGGCGCGGGATCTCGAAGTCGACCAGCGTCGCATTGAAACCGCCGATCTGCACCATGTTGATCACGAAGTCGGCACCCTTGAGCGCCTTACGGCGATCCATGGTGGTCTCGATGGTCGGCTTGGCACCCAGGCTGTCGGCGACCTTGCGGCACAGCTTGCCGGCGACCTCGAGGCGCTCCTTG
>CAYQAQ010000347.1:0-3795 GCA_964415495.1 uncultured candidatus Brocadiaceae bacterium
AGCAACTCATCCACATAGCTGCCATACACATACTGCCGCCGCGCCAGACTCGGTGCCTGCGGCGCATAGGTCGCCGTCGTCATCGACTCAACCAGATCCGCCAAACGCGCTTCCACATCCGGCGTGATCAGCGTGCCTTCCGGACCAATTTCGATGAAGCACACCGTCGGATCAAAGGCGCCAACACCCGGCGCGATGGTCAAGACACCATCCGTCACGGTGACTTGCACCGCGTAGCCGTCAAAGTCGCCGAGTTCGTACCCGGTATCCATGGTGGCAGGATCGGGGTCGGTGACCACAATGCCACCGATGACCAGGTTGTTGGTGTGATTGCGACTCACGGCGTCACCCGCGACCACGATCACCGGGTAGGTGCCGTTAGGGAGGGCGATCTGCCAGCTGCGCGCCGGGCGACCCGGACGGGCGGCGCGGACAAAGGTGTCCCACTCTTCAAGGTCGGCCGCGAAACGCTGCACCCGGTCGGCGTTCTGAAGGTTCGCTGACCAGCCGTAGCTCAGACCGTTACTGCGCACGCCGAAGGCGCGGCCCTTGTCGGCCAGGAAGCCTGGCGGGATCACCGTGGTGCGAGGCTGGAAGTTCACCCGGATCACCGGCGCTGCCGGATCCGTGGCCGCCGGAAGGATGCCGCCCGAGGCCGGCTCTTCCGCCAGATTGGAAAGCGTGCCATCGCCATTGCGCTCTGCGGCTGGGGCAATGGCCATGCCGTCTTCTTCCTGAATCACCTGAGCACCGGCGTGGATAAACCGCGTCACCCGACCGTTGACCGTCTTGGCCACGCGACGGCCCAAGGCATCGTACGCATACGCACTGCGCAGATTCTGCCCCGTCGGGCTCACCGCTTTCGGCGTGCGCGCAGTCTGGAGACGATTTTCCGGATCCCAGGTATAGCGACGGTTTTCATCGTCCCTGGTCAGGTTGCCTTTCGCATCGTAATTCAAGCGCCGGTTTGGGCCCGCGCCCACCTTGATGCGGGTCACTTCATGGACATCCGTATGCTGGCGGGTCTCAACCACGCCATCGCGCGTCGTCGACTGCCAGTCACCGACCGCGGTCAGATTCCACGTCTGCGTCTGCGCGGGAACCACGCCCGCGTCCTTCGACCACGACGTCAGGCGGTCCTGGTTATCATAACCAAACGTCTGGGTCTGGCTTGGGAACGTCGCGGTCTGAGTTTCGGTCAGCTTGCGGCCATTAGCGTCATACGCATAGCTGAACTCCGTCACGCCGGGTACTTGAATTGTCGCCACCAGGTGGCTGTCGGATACATACGTCCGCGTTTCCGGCAAACCATTGCCCAGTACCGTTTGTGTGAGTCTGCCCGCAGCATCGTAACTGCGCGTCGCAACGGGCGTGCCACCATGGATGACTGCCGCGAGTTGATGCCGAGCGGTGTAATCACGCGTCACCACGGTACCGTTCGGATACGTCAGTGTGCGTACGCGATTCGCTGCGTCATAGCCATACCACACCGACCACGCCGCCGGCAAGGCGCTGTTGCCTTGGCCAATCAGCCATTCGCCGGTCAAGCGACCACCGCTGTCGTATTCGCGCTCGACCTGATTCTGATACCGACCGCTGGTGGCCACCGTCAGGCGTGAAGCCACGTCATACTGGAAGCCATCATTCAACCCATCCTGATAGCCGCGCTGCACCAGGCGGTTGGCGGCGTCATACGCGTACTGCGTCACTTCGGTGAACGTAGAAGCCGGATCCGTGCTCACGGTCCGCTGGGTCAAGCGGCGGCCGAGGTCGTATTGGTACGCCCGCACGGTCTTCCCCTGCTGGCCCTGCGGGAAGCGTTCCCACACCAGCAGGTTGCGGCCGTCGTAGGCGTAGTCCGTGACCCCGCCTTCGGCATCGGTGATCGTGGTCAGATTGTCGCTGAGATCATACGCAAACGCCGTGGTCGCCGCAATGCGGTCCGTGTGGCTGACGCGCCGATCCCGCGCGTCAAACTGGAATGTCTCGCTGGATCCCATGGCATCCGTGGTCTGCACCACGTTGCTGTGAGTGTCGAACTGGGTCAGACGCACCACCGCCACATCGCTGCGCGTATCCGTACACATCGTTTCGCGGTTGCGCGCATCAAAGGTGCAATCCATGCCCACGCCGCTGGGATCGCGCACCTGGACGCGGTTGCCATTTGCGTCGAAGAATTGGAAGCTCATCTGATCTTCCGCATCCAGAGCCTGCCGCACCTGCCCACGCCCATCGGCGCGACTGCGCGTCAGACTACCGACACCGTCAATCTGCACGGTTTCCACCAGGCCAGCGACGACGGTGTCGTACTGCAGCGAGACGGCATTGCCGTTACCGTCGATCGTCCGCACCGTGCGCCCCAGGCCGTCAGCGATCTGCACGCTGGTCTCACCCGCTGGGTTCGTCACCGCCACCGCGCGGCCGTCCGCGAGGCCAGCCACCAGACCGAGGTCCGCGATCTGCGCTGCATACACCGCATCCAGGCCCACCCCGTCGGTGAGGTCGTCATCATAGGTGTAGGTCGTTGTTTCGCCCGCACCGTTGGTCTGCGTGGCCACTCGGTGGCGTGCGTCATAGGTCCACGCCGTGGTGTGCCCGTTGCCATCCGTCAGCGACGTGCGGTTCCCGTAGAAATCATAAGCGAAGGCCGTCACGGCGTCGACGGGATCGATGATCTGAGCCAGACGATCGCAACACACGCCATACGTGTAAGTGGTCACGAAGCCGCGCGCATCGGTCGTGGTCGCCACTTTGCCGGTGGGGGAATACGTCTGCGACGTCGTGGCTCGCTCAGAGCGCACCAGGCCGCCCGCATCCAGGCCAGCGGCCACGGTCTGCGTCGCCATCAGATTGCGGCCGGTGTAGGTCCACGTCGTCTGGAACATGCCGTCGTTGCCGTTGATCCACGTGCCGTCACCTAAACGGGTGAACGAACGCGGCAGCGTCTGGGTGAGGCGATTGCCTTGCGCATCGTAGGCGATCAGCGTGCGCGCCGCTTCCGGCGTCGACAGCAGGGTGAACACGCCCGGTGCGGTTTCGTGCGCGTCCGCTTCGATGTGCGCAATCATGCGACCTTGTGCATCATACTGATAGTTCGAGCGAATGCCGCGACCGTCGATACGGGCCAGAACTTGGCCTTCGGCATCGAAGACCGTTTCTTCGATCACGTAGGGTGGATTCGCCGTACTCACCCGCGCAGCCGTCGCGGGGTCGCCCGCGAAACCATCAGGAATCAATTCACGAATCGTGCGCACCACGCGGTCATTGATGTCGTAGACGAACAGCGTGCGGCGGCCATACGCATCCGTCTGCTCGATGAGCCGATCCGCGTTGTCATAGGCAAACGTCGTGGTCAGCGCCACGCTATCGCGCGGATGCACGGTGGTGGCGATGCGCCGCAGGCGGTGGTCATAGTCGTGTGTAGTCACCTCACCGAGCTGGGATTCACTGGTCACCAGCGTTTTGTTCCCCGACAGATACTGGCGCGTGCTCGTCACCGCGACGGGCGTATCATATCCCTGCGTGATCGCGATCTGGCGACCTGAGAGATCATAACCGAACCGCGTCTCGTTGGTGTTGCGATCACGACGAGCCACCAATAACCCCGCATCAGGTCCGCTGATGGCGTAGGTGAATGTCTCCTGCGAGCCATCGGCATAGCCGATGGCCGTCAGGCGTGAACGTGCATCCCAACTGAACGACACCATGCGTCCGGCCTGATCCGTTTGGCTGGTGCGGCGTCCGGCAGCATCATAGGCAAAGGTGACACGCCGATTGAGCGGATCGATACTACCC
>CAYQAQ010000348.1:0-3794 GCA_964415495.1 uncultured candidatus Brocadiaceae bacterium
CGCTCTACGACCTTACGGTTTCGGCGCCGCCTCCTTGAGCAGCTGCTGGCAATCGACGTAACACGTATGGCAACCGGTGCAGGCACCGGTCAGGCGCTGGAGGTCTTCAACCGTACGCGCACCTGCTGCCATCGCGATGCGAGCGGTGCGGCGGTCGACATTGACGCACTGGCAGAGCAGATCGCTGTCATCAGGACGGGCGTCAGGACACGGCGGCACTTCATTCGTCATGGCGTCGGCCACGAAAATACCTCAGCCGGCAAGGGCGCGTCATAGATCAATTCCGTGATGGTGACCACCGTACGGTTGCCCTGCGGATCAGCGAGATGGATGGCTTCGACCCGGCCATCAGCGCCGAGTTCAACCGCCAATGCGCCTAGGCGTGAGGCGACATCGACGTCGCGCGGCGTCAAGTGTACGCGCAATCCGGTCGGCAACGCTTCCAACCGCATACTGAATGATTCTTCGATCGCGGCGCGCTCGAAGCGCATCAAGCCGGCCAAGCGCAGGCCCATGCCGTCATCGTCAACCGGACGCACGCTGACGTCGGGATTCTGATCGGCAAAAATCTGTTCGACCGTCGCCTGCTGGGTGCCATCGCTGACCAGCCGCAGCAGCCATTCCTCGTCACCGGGCTTGGTGAAGGTCAGGTCGTAAGCGGCGGGACGCTGCAGATAGAAACGGCCCACATGCACAGTTCCGGTCACGGACAGATCGTCGTCATGACGCGTCGTCCGTTGGGTAAAGGTGCCCGAAGCCGAGGTATGATCGGCGTGTTGCACAAGCAAGCGGTCGAGGTCCTCGACCGTGGCGGCAGGTGCCACCGACATCACCGCCGCGAGCAGACCCAGGATCAGCAAACCACGCATGTGCGCTCCAGAGGTCCTTGCGCTCGACCAGACTGATGAATCATGCCCGCAAACCCGCAGCGGGCAAGGCCGCAGCCGCGAAAGGCCGCACCATGGCACGTATTTTGGTCATTCTCAATCCAGGCGCCGAAGAGATTGAAACGGTCACCGTCGGTGATGTCCTCGTGCGCGCGGGGCAGACCGTCGTGGTCGCGAGTTCGACCGCTGCGCCGGTGGTCAGTGGCAGTCGTGGCCTGCCGCTGGCCGCGCACACCCTCCTCGATCTGGTCCTGTATGAGGACTTCGACGCCATCTACCTGCCCGGCGGCCTGGGGTCGGCCCAGGTCCACCGCGACGATGCGCGCATCCAGGCCCTCATGCAGCGCCAGCTGACCGCGGGTCGCCTGCTGGCGGTGATTTGCGCCGCGCCCATTGCCTTGGTGCCACACGGGCTATGCGCCGGTCGGCAGATCACCAGTTATCCTGGAGTGCGCACCCAGGTGGAACCGCATGCCCGTGCCTGGATCGATCAACCAGTGGTCTGCGATGGCTCACTCGTGACCAGTCAGGGTCCCGGTACCGCACTGGCCCTCGGACTGCATCTCGCTAGGGTTTTCGCAGGCGACGACGTTGCTGACGCGGTTGCCAGCGCCATGCTCGTTCCCCGGTGAAGGAGTCCCCGATGCGCACGCTCATAATGATCTGTCTTCTCTGTTGGGCAGCGACCGGTCTGGTCGCCGCCGACCCGATCGCGGTGTTCAACGAAGCGATGGCGACGCAAGACAACGCCGCCAAGAAGCGGGCCATCCAAGGCCTGCTCGGCTTGCCGAAAGAACAGGACGATGTCCTCCTTCCGCTGCTGGTGAAGGCCGTCGATGACCGCCAAGCGGGGAGTTCGGCGATTTCGGCGTTGCGCTCGCGCACCGGTTTGCAGCCGGCCTCGGGCCGTGGCGGCAGCAGCGGCTACCCCGGCTATCCGTCCGCAGACACCGCCGCGGGTTGGAACGCTTGGCTCGCAGCGCGCAAAGCCGATCTTGATCTCAAGAACAAAGCCAAGGAATTGGAAAAGAAGATCGAGAAGCTTGCCGACAAGGTCGATCCGGACCAGCCGGACGGCGAGCGTGCGGCCGGCACAGGCGACACCCGCACGCCGCAGAAGCTGCCACCACCGACCGATCTCGGCGGTCTCGATCGCATCCATTTTGCCAATGGGTCGACCTTACTCGGCTATATCATCAGCAAGCGCACCGATGCCGAGGACCGGCTGGTCAGCATCCGCGTCGTCCATCGCGATGGGGCGGGCGAGGAATCGATCAGCGCCGAATTGATTGCCCGCATCGATGAGGACATCGAGTGATCGGGCATTACGCCGGTTCGTTTGATCCTCCGCACTTCGGCCATCTCGACATTATTCGGCGCGCCGCCGCGCTGTGCGAACGGCTGGTCGTCGGCATCGCTGTCAATCCCGAGAAGACCTCCTTTTTGCCAGTGAGCGTGCGTCGGCAATTGCTTGGCGAATTGCTGCGCGACTGCAAGAACGTCAGCATCGACAGCTACAACGGCGCCACGGTGAATCATGCCCGCGCCCAAGGATGCACCGTGCTCATTCGTGCGTTACGCACCGCCGTCGACGCTGAGTTTGAACGGCAGATCGCTACCATGAACCGTGAAGTCGCCGGCTTCGAGACCGTGCTGCTGTTGGCGGACGCAAAGACCAGCCATCTCAGTTCAAGCCTGGTACGCCAAGCCGCCAGCGCCGAAGTGCCCCTCGATCGCTTATGCCCGCCGACCGTGATCGCCGCCATCGGCGCGCGACGCTAATCATCATGGGCCTGGCCGCGACCAGCGCCTTCTATCGTCAACTCGCCAGCTTGCTGCGCGCTGGCTTCACCATGAGCCAGGCCTTGGATCACGCTGCTGCCGGGGCTACAGGCTGGCAAGCGCAACAGGCACCGCAGTGGAGCGCCGGCTGCGGCGCTGGTCGCAGTCTCCATGAACAGCTCGCCGCCAGCGGCGAGACACCGTTAGCCGTGGCCCTGGTGCGCGCCGGCGAAGGCAGCGGTCGCCTGCCCGAATTGTGTGAGCGCATCGCGAGCATCGCCGAACATCTGCAACGTCTGCGCGGCATGTTGGTCGCGCGCCTGATCTATCCGTTCCTGCTCGCCAATATGGCCTTGGCTGCACCCGGCATTCCCAAGGCGTTTCTCAACGGCACCTGGAGTTCGATTCTCATCGGCCCCGCGATCCTGTGGGGACTGATCCTCGCCGTGCTGATCACCATCCTGATCTTCCGCCGCAGCGGTCTGGGCTCTCGTCTGGCGCTGCAACCGGGATTCCGCTTTCTGACGCTGCCTTGGGTCACCGCAAATACCTGCCAAGTGCTCGAAGCCGGCGTCGCGGCCGGCATGCTCTTTCATGACGCTCTCGATCTCGCCGCACCCGCGTGCGGCAATGCCGTGATGGGCGAGCGCCTGCGCACGGTTGCTGCCGATCTGCGCCATGGACGCGGCACGACCCTCACCCACGCCCTACGCCAAGCCGGTTTCAGTCCGATCGTGGTGCAGCTGATCGATACGGCTGAAATCAGCGGCACGCTCGATGTCGGACTCGAGCGCGCCGCCGCCTATCAACGCGACATCTTTGAATCGCGCAGCCTGTGGACCGGCCGCGTTATCGCCGGCATCTGTTTCGGTGCCGCCATTCTGACCGCTGCCTATACGATCATTTCGATGTATGCGGGGTATTTGAATGAAGCGCTGAAAATGATGGATGAATAGGATTCATTGCCTCAAATCGAGGCTCTCATCATCGCCCCCACTGCGCTAAGCGCGGACCCCATTCCACCAAAACCTGATCAATAGCGGCAGCCACAGCACCGGCATGAACGCCAAACGGCGTGGCCGGGCGACCGTGTTGCGGATGCAACTGAATGCGCGGATGGCCCTG
>CAYQAQ010000349.1:0-582 GCA_964415495.1 uncultured candidatus Brocadiaceae bacterium
CAGACGCAGGCCGCAGGACCCAGGCTGCAGGACGAGGGTCCATGGATTTCACAAGTAATTGAGCAATTCTTCGATGCGCATAGCGGCGGCGGGCGGTTTTCATGCAGGATGAAGCGGCGGAAATTACTGGAGCTCGCGGTGTCGACATCGATGGCGAAGGTCGACGCATCGCTACCGGCTTCGGCGACGCGCATGAAGGGATTGTCGCGGATGTGGGTGTAGCGTTCGGAATTGGCGGGTTCTGGTGGAGCTGGGCGACCGCCGAGCGGTTCGCTGCCGGCGCCGCGACCGAGGTCGCGGTCGTTGGAGGTGGTGTCGGCGGCAGTCAGCACCCGGAACCTTCCGCCAACGTGGAATGTGGCAGGTGGGGCGGGTGGCATCGTCATGGGCGCCACGACCTCGACCTCGGCCTCAGTGCTGGCGAGGCCATCACGTGCAGGCGCTGCGGGCTCAACCACTGGTGGACTAGGAGTTGGCTCGGTGCTGCCACCGCGAGTCCGCCGGTCGGCCTGTTCGTAACGCGCCTCCTGGCCGGCGGCTCTTTGCGGGACGGTGCTGTCGTCAGCGGGAGTTTGCGTGCGC
>CAYQAQ010000349.1:592-3783 GCA_964415495.1 uncultured candidatus Brocadiaceae bacterium
CGCTCGTCCACAGCTCCACGCCAGCACGGCGATGACCAGGGCAAAGAACACGGACACGATCAGCGATTTCATAGCGACTCGGGGGACAACAGGGTGGTGATGCGCGCGGCATGACTGGCCGCGAGGGGGCGCATGAGGCCATCGCGACGACGAAGGAAACGATCGATGAGTGGCCCGGTCAGCGCGCCCCACAGAATGGCGGCACCGTCCTCGTCGAGACCGCTCAGGCGCGCGATGATGCAGCGCACGGCATCGGGGTTGGCGCGGTCGACCTCCCAGGGCGTGAAGTCGTGGGGTGGGAACAGCAGCAGAGCGAGGGAGCGTGGGCGATCGTCGTGGACGCTGTAGAGCAGGTCCACGCACCCTTGAACGGTGGCGCGTGGGGTTGGGTTCGCGGCGGCCAGGGCGGCGAAGGCGACGTGCAGCGGCTTTAGTGCGACGGCGAACAGCTCGCGCCCGAGATGCTCTTTGGTTGGAAAATGCTTGAACATCGACGCCGCGCCGACGTCGGCAGCGGTGGCGATGTCGCGGGTCGAGACCGCCTCATAGCCGCGCTTCGCAATCAGGTCGAAGGCAGCGGTGAGGATGCGATCTCGAACAAATGCGCGGCGGCCCATGATGGAAAGCATGAGCTTTCTTTTTAGTAGTCAAGCAACTGCTTTCTTTCCCCGGTGGTGATTGATGGATTGCCGGCCAGAGGGGATCTAGACAAGTCTTCACACGTCCTTGGCTTGCGTCGATTGGCGCAGGTGCCGATCCTGGCGCCGGCATGGCCACGGCGACCGCATTACGGATGGGCATCGACCTGGGGGGCACCAAGACCCTGGCCGTGCTGATCGATGCGGCCGGTCGCGTGGTCCAGGAGCTCAAAGTAGAGACTCCGGCCAAAGCGGGGTACGCGCGCACCATCGATCACCTGGGCAGCGTGGCCGATGCGCTGATCACCCAAGCTGGGCTGAGCGCGACTGCGCGCCGTCGGCTCGGCTCGATCGGTCTCGGGCTCCCCGGTCCCGTCGATCCCGATCGCGGGGCGGTCCGGCGCGCGGTCAATCTCGGGTGGACGACGGAGCGACCGATTGCACGCGACCTCGGGCGGCGTCTCGGGGCGACGGTGGTGCTCGGCAATGATGTGAATTTCGGTGCTCTGGGTGAAGTGGCCTACGGTGCCGCCAAAGGCACACGCACGGCATGCGCGATTTTCGTCGGCACAGGCCTGGGGGGTGCCTTGATCCGCAACGGTCATGTGGTCAATGGCGTTCATGGCATCGCAGGCGAGATCGGCCACCTGCGCGCGCCATTCGGCACGTTTCGTTGCGGCTGCGGCAATCGCGGCTGTTTGGAGACTGTGTGCAGTAAGCGCGGCATCGCGAATATGCTGCGCCAAGCGCATAAAACCGACCAGCGTTGCCTGATTCCGCGCAAGAAATTGGATCGGCTCAAGTCGTCGCAACTCAAAGCGGCGATCAAGGACGGCTGTCCCGCCACGCGGGCGGCGGTGCATAGCGTGGCCGAAGCCTTGGGCTGGGGTTTAGCTACTTTTGGCGCGGTCGCCGATCCGCAGGTCTACGTGTTGGGTGGAGGTGTCATCGAAGCACTGCATAAGCGTATTCTTCCAGTGACGCGCACGGCGATGGCCGCGCAGTGCGTCTTTTTTCGCGGTCGCACGGTCGATCTGCGACGAGCGGTATTGGGTGATCACGCGGTCGCCGTCGGCGCGGCGGTCGCATCAGGCCTCGAGGAGCCGACATCATGGTAGGTGGATTCACCAATCGGATCATCCGTCGTCCCGAAGGCGATGCGCCGCTGACCGTGGCGGTCGTGGATTGCGGAACCAGCTCGGTGCGCGCGACGATTGCCGAATTACGCGGCGATGAACGGCGGATTCTCGAAGAGTTGCATTATCCGATCGATCTTACGCCGGCTTTTACCAGCGAAAAGTTGGGGCGCTCGGCGATGGAAAGCGTCGCCGAGGCCTTCCAGGCGATGGCCAGTGCGGCGCGCGCCTACGGTGTCGAGGTGCTGCGCGCGGTGGCGACATCCGCATTGCGCGAAGCGGTCAATGCCGATGTGTTGATCGAATTGGTGCGCTCATCGACCGGAGTCGATGTCGAGATCATCGATTCAGCCGAAGAAGCTCGCCTTTATGTGGAAGCGCTGCGTGTGCTTCTCGCCGATCACGAGGTCCATTTGCCGGGCCTGACGCTGATGATGGATGTCGGCGGCGGCGGCACGTCGGTGTCGCTGATCCGCGATGGGCGGCTGCTGTTTTCGGTTGATGAACATTTCGGGACCGTGCGTCTGCTGGGGCAGCTGGCCCATTTGGCGGATGACAGCGATTTCGGCATCACGGTCGATCGCTTCAGTCTTGGTGCGGCAAAGATGATGCTGTCGCGTCTACCGGAGCGCGGCTTTGATCATCTCGTGGTCAATGGCGGCGATGTACGCTGCCTGCTGCATCTGCTGGAGCCGGACAGCCATGACCGGGCGGTGGCCGAGTTGCCCTTAGCGGCCGTCGAGCGCTGGTGCACGCGCATGCAACCCCTGACGCGACGGGATCGGGCCCAGGCCTGTGGCATGGATGACGAGGTGGCTGCAGCGCTGCTGTTGCCGGCGGCGTCGGTGATCCGGCATTTGTGCGCATTCACCGGCCATAAGCAGGCGTTGGTGCCGCACTTGACCTTACGTGATGGACTGCTGGCCGCATTCCGCCCGCCGAGTGAGGACGATCGTCGTCACGACGATGAAACCCTGCGCGCTGAGGCGCAGCAATTGGTCACGCGCTTCGGCGGCGATCAGGCTTACGCCGAAAGCACCGCCGCACTGGCGCTGCAGATCTACGATCAAACCGTGACGCTGCACGGCCTGGGTCATCGCCAGCGCACCTTGCTCGAATTTGCGGCTCAGGTCCATGACATCGGTTCCTACCTCAACGTGCGCAATCGCCATAAGCACACGATGTATCTGATCCAGTCGGTCGATATCGCCGGGCTCAGCACCGATGAGAAGGAACTCGTCGCGCAGGTCGCCCGCTATCATCGCCGCAGTCCACCGCGGGCGCATCACACCGATTTTCAGGCGCTCTCACGGCGCAATCGCGTGGTGGTCTCGTATCTCGCAGCCATCCTGCGCTTGGCGTATGGCCTGGATGTCGAACGCACGCAACGCATTCGCCGCCTGCGCTGCGAAGTCAG